>DASRCD010000235.1:0-2416 GCA_035653315.1 Candidatus Angelobacter sp. | reverse complement strand
ATTGCGCTATGAAAAAACCATGTCCAATGTAAAAGAGGTCACGGCGCGCTCTGGTAAAGTGATTGCTATTGCCACGGAGGGCGATGAGGAGATCAAGGAATCGGTGGACCATGTGTTGTATGTCCCGCATGCCCCGGAACTGCTGCTGCCGATTCTGGAAGTGGTGCCGTTGCAGTTGCTGGCATACCACATTGCCGTGCTTCGCGGGTGCGATGTGGACCAGCCGCGTAATCTGGCCAAATCAGTGACCGTTGAGTAGATGATTCCGCGTAGCAGGATACTGAACTAGCTATCCGCCCAACCCCTTCTTCACCTGCTCGCTCACGGTTTTGCCTTCCACGCGTGCCCCTGTTGCCTGGAGTTTTGCCATTACATTCTTCATTACCGTGCCCATGTCTTTCATGGTAGGCGAGCCCATCTCGGCGATGGTGGCTTTCACCACGTCCGCGATCTGCTCTTCCCCCATGGCCTTGGGCAGATAGTTTTCAATGATCTGGATTTCTGAAGCTTCCTTGTCGGCCAGTTCCTGCCGGCCGCCCTTGGTGAACTGCTCAATGGAGTCGCGACGTTGTTTGATCAATGTGCTGAGTACCTGCTGGGTCTCTTTGTCGTCCAGCGGTGCGCGCTTGTCAATCTCTTTGTTCTTAATGGCGGCCTTGACCATTCGCAAAGTGGAAAGGCGCAACTCTTCGCGGCTGCGCATGGCTTCAACAATGTCTTTTTGTATCTGCTCGCTGATGCTCATTGAAAAGGACCTCAGTTCCGTAAGAAAAGAAATTATAAGCTCTGTGTGTCATAGGTCTGAAGCGGAAGAATAATTTCGCGTGACGTTGGTTAGTCAGTGGCCGGCTTTCATAGGCATTTGGCCGCCAACCAGCAGAAGAATTGCGCCGCATTGCACGGACGAATTATCATCTGACCTAAGCTTTCCGGAGACGCAATGCAGCCCCAGGTAATTATCTTTAACATTGCCATTATCGTCGGCATAGTGGGGATCATTGTTTATTGGATCAGGCGGTTCGCCGTCTTTCTTGGCTACAAGTCAATTGAGCCTGATGTGCTGCAGATTGCGGAGCTGCTGAAAAACCAGCCCACGCGTGAGCGCAGTGACGTTGTGGTGGCTGGATATTACGGCGGCAATCCCACTATCGTCCGATTTTCACACAGGGTAGATACGCCCGGACTCCACATTCAAATGCGTCTGCCGGCGACGCTGGCTTTTTCACTTGTCCCTAAAACTGTTTCCTCGGGTGAAGGCCGGGTAGTGTTGCGCACCGGCAGCGTGGCGCTGGATAGAAGATTCACCGCACGAACAGACCATGCGGTTGAATTCAAAATGCTTGCCGCGGGAAATAACGCGCGGGCCGCGCTGGAGCAACTTTGTTGTTCCAGTCAAACGGGGGTCGCGATTAAAAATGGCACCCTGGAGTTAGGCGAGCTGGCCATTCCACCGTTCACGGCGAACCATGTCTTTGATCATCTGCAATCCATGCTGATGCTGGCAAAAGCGCTCAGTGATATGCCTGGATCGGACCAGATCAAAGTTGAACCATTACCCAGGCAAGGCAGCAGCTGGCCGGTCCGCATCGCGCTTGCTGGTGGCCTAGTATGCCTCATCGGACTGCTTTTAACGCAGCCATACAACCCCTCTGCAGGTGCAAATGCAAGTGTTAGTTCTCCGTCTGCGTCTTCTGGTGTTTTACCCGTAGATGCGGCAAGGCTGCAGCGTTTGCGGGGCTGGCACGTAATTCAGCCGGACGAATTTTCCCTGTCGGCACTGCGAGTTCTTCGCGAGAACAAATTAAAACCAACGGGCCACATCCAGGCAGATTTCAGCGGACGTGGTGGGGATGCTGATTCGGCCTATCTGCTGGCGGACAACAATGGACAGAAGCGCGTGAGCATGCTGGCTGACGGGATGGTGATCTATGACGCAATCTTTCCCCAAATGGACCTGCTGGCGCGTGTTCCCAAGAGCAGCGTGGCAAAGATACAATGGAACTCACCGGCTCCGCGATTTATTCCTGATGGCGATGCTTTACTGGCTGTCCAAAACGCTAACGACCCAACCACAAGCCTGGTGCTGTTGAAGCACGGCCCGCAAACCTACTCTGCACGTCCCGCAGACTTTACCAAGATTGATTTTGCTGCACAGTAAAAAAATTCAGGCAGGATAAATATTCATATGATTCGTAAAGGCCGCCTTTTTACCCCAGGTCCAACTCAACTATTACCTTCCGCGCAGCTTGCCATGGCTGCGGCTACCATGCACCATCGCACCGCAGAATTTCGCGCCCTGTACACGCGAGTGCTGGCTGACCTGAAAACATTTGTTGGGACCAGCAATGACGTGGTGCTGTTTACCGCTTCCGGCACAGGAGCCATGGAAGCAGCGGTAGCAAACCTGACATCGCCC
>DASRCD010000234.1:0-8217 GCA_035653315.1 Candidatus Angelobacter sp. | reverse complement strand
GCAGGCGGCTCCCCATCCGGCAGCACCGCCAACTTTAAAGAATCAACCTCCAAAATAACTTCGCAAGGAACCAGCCCAGGGGCCATGGCTCAAAAACCAACAACGCTGATCACGGGAATCTCGGGAAACCTGGGGATTCGTCTGCTCAAGCAGATACCAGACTTCAACGTAATTGGCGTGGACATAGTTGAGCCTGAAAATGCCGGCTCTCTCGGCCGCTTTGAAAAGGTTGACCTTGGCGAAGAACGTTCTTGTGATCAGCTATTGGAATTAACGCGAGCCTACAGACCGGAATCGATCGTGCATCTGTCTTTTGTGCTGGATCCACTGCGCACAGGCGTGATTGACAAAAAACGCATGTGGCAAATCAACGTGGCCGGGACCAGCCGTGTGACGGAGGCGATTGCAGAACATAACCGTATGCTGGGCGGCATTGATAAATTCATTTTTCCCAGCAGCGCTTTGGTCTATGGCCCTGAACTGAGCAAACCGGCCACGGAAGATACTTCCCTCAATGCGCAAAGTCTGCCGTATGCGTTGCACCAGCAGGAGGCAGACCGCACGGTCCAGGCAAGAACAAAGAGCATGAAGTGCAAGACATACATCCTGCGCCCGCATGTTTACGCCGGGGCAACAGTGCAGAATTACCAGCTCGGTGTGCTGCGTGGTGTTCCTGGCGGCAAAGGGCGGCTGGCAGAGCGGCTTCGCCGGCAGGGCAAGCGCCTGCCATTGTGGCTCCCTTCGCGCGGTGATTATTTGGAACATAAATTCCAGTTTGTGCATATAGACGATGTAGCCCGGCTGATCGCGAATATCCTTCGCCGCAAACTGGTTGATCCCAAGCTGACAATCCTGAATGTTGCCGGACGCGGCGAGCCCCTGGAACTTCGCCGTTGCATTGATATTGCAGGAATTGAGGTGCAGCGCGTACCGGGAAGATCCATTTGCAGGCAGGCATTGCGAGTGCTATGGGACTTGGGCGTATCTGACATTCCACCGGAAGCGCTTCCCTATCTGCTGGGTTCCAGCACAATGGATACAGCGCGTTTACGCGTCTTTCTGGGTGAACACTACCGGACTGTGATTGAACATACCTGCGAGCAGGCATTAGCAGACAGCTTCAATGCGAGCACGAACTAGATTTTTGGCCGCTGCGGAGTGGGGCAACATCCTGGCTCGCAGTGGGCCAGCACGGGTGAAGTCTGGGCATTCATCACCATTTTGCAAATCATGCTGATCAGCTTAGGATGCGATCCGGCCGTGCCTGCCCTGGCCATCTCCATTCCAATTTCCTGGCATAACTCTTTTGCCTCTGTATCCAGATCGTAAAGCACTTCCATATGGTCAGAGATGAAACCTATAGGGCAAACGATCACCTTGCGCATACCCTCTTGATGCTGTGCGCGCAGATAGTCTCTTATGTCCGGCTCAAGCCATGGCTGTGAAGGCGGGCCACTTCGGCTTTGATAGACGAGCGTCCAATCGCCCATGCCGCAAGCGGCGGCAACACGGGAGCTTGCTTCTTTCAATTGCCGGACATAGGGTGAGGTATTCGCCATGCTCAAGGGAATACTGTGTGCCGTAAAAATAATTTGCTCTGCTCCGGGAAGCTGCTCCATGGCTGCACGAACACGGTCAGTCATGGCGGCAATGAACTCTTCTCTATCGCAGAAGTTATTCAGCTTTTCAATCACAATATCCTGAACGCCGGCGAATTGTTGTGCGTTGGCAATGTCTTCACGATATTGGCGGCAACCTGAGTAGGATCCGAACGCGGAAGTCACAAACGCGGCCGCACGGCGAATGCCATCTTTCTGCATTTGTTTCAGCGTGTCTGGTAATAGTGGATACCAGTTGCGGTTGCCCCAATACACCGGCATCTTGATGCCATTGTTTTTGAACTCCTGCTCCAGCGCGGCAATCAATTCCTTGTTCTGGTCATTAATAGGACTGCGGCCATCAAAGTGGTAATAGTGCTCAGCCACTTCAAGCATCCGCTCACGGGGAACGCCACGGCCGCGGAGAACATTTTCCAGAAATGGGATCACGTCTTCCCGCTTCTCCGGACCGCCAAAGGACACAACCAGCAATGCATCGTATGAGCTCATGGAAGGAATGATTCTAACGCATTGTGCAAGCTGTAGAGGATTAGCGCTTCACGACTTTGCAAGCTATAGATTTCAAATGATGCGATTGAAAGGTATCCTGAAGCATCGCCATGCCGGACACTTTTAAACTCACAGCTCAAGACGTGGATATCTGGCAGGTGCATCTCGTCGCACAAGAAAAGACCATCTTGCAATGCCGCGGCTTACTCTCTGAAGATGAACTCCAGCGCGCCGGCAGGTTTTATTTTGAGCGTGACAGAAAGCGCTTTATTATTGCCCGCGCCGCCATGAGAAGCATACTGGCGCAATATGTGGATAGCACGGCGCAGCAATTAACTTTTATCTATGGCGAGAAAGGCAAGCCTGAGCTTGCCAGACCACATGCCACAGGAATCAAATTCAATTTGTCCCATTCCAATGAATTCGCGCTTCTGGCAATTGCTCATAACGCTTGCCTTGGAATAGATATTGAATTCATTAAAGATGACTTTGCCGCTCATGACATAGCGACTCGATTTTTTTCTCCTAACGAAGTTTCCATATTTCTAAAAGTAGCCGACTCAGAAAGAGCGCGCGCTTTCTTTCACTGTTGGACCCGTAAAGAGGCTTATATCAAAGCCTTGGGAGAAGGCCTTTCCATACCTCTGGATAGCTTTGATGTTGCCTTCGGCCCTGGAGTGCAGGCATGCCTCCTTAACGTGAAAACTTCTCCTGATGAACCGGCCCGGTGGAGCATGTATGATCTGGCCGCGCCCCCTAGGTATGCCGCCGCGCTTGTGATTGAAGGCAAAGAACATCGAATAAGACGGCGAAATTGGGGGGCTGATTTTCAGTTCCAGGTTGAAACTCCATGAAAGCGCGGTCAGGCGGCGGTGGATTATACTAATCCTTCGGGCCAGACTGCCATATCTAATGGCACTTCGTCTGCCGTGGTAAATCGATAACAACTTTTCAGGAGTATAAGAATGTCCACCGCACCCACTGTGGAATCTTTTCAATTTCAGGCTGAAACTACCCAGCTTCTCCACCTGATGATTCACTCTCTTTACACGCAAAGAGAAATTTTCTTGCGTGAGTTGATTTCGAATGCCTCAGATGCACTGGACAAGTTGCGCTTTGAATCATTGACCAATCCTGCATTAGTGGAGGAAGGACACAAGTATGAAATCCGGATAAAACCGGATGTAAGCGCGCGCACGTTGACGATCAGCGATACCGGAGTGGGCATGAGCCGCCAGGAGCTGATTGAGCACATAGGAACCATTGCGCGCTCCGGGACGCGCGAGTTGCGCAAGCGAATGAAGGAATCACAATCGCCGGAGGCCGTGGCTGAGTTAATCGGGCAGTTTGGCGTTGGGTTCTATTCTGCGTTCATGGTAGCTGACAAAGTGACGATTCTCACCCGCCGCGCAGGAGAGACATCAGCCAGCCTATGGGAGTCTGCCGGCGATGGCACTTACACCGTTACCGACGCTGAAAAATCCACCTGTGGAACTGACATTACGCTCCACCTTAAGCCGGTTGATCAGGAAAACGGCATTGAGGATTACACGGACCGCTGGAAACTTTCCATGATCGTCCACAAATATTCTGACTTCATTGCCTACCCGATTATTTATGAAGGGCCAAAACAGGAGCCCGGAGAAGACGACTCCAAAAACGAGATTGAGACGAAAACACTCAATTCCATGAAGCCGATCTGGACAAGAAGCCGGTCGGAGGTCAGCGAAAGCGACTACAACGAATTTTACAAGCATCTCTCCAATGACTGGACGGACCCGCTCAAGGTATTGCCGCTCAAAGCTGAGGGAACAGTGGAGTATGAGGCGCTGCTCTTTATTCCTTCACAAGCGCCTTATGACCTTTTCTATCATGGAACGGAATCCGGCCTACGGCTTTATGCGCGCCGCGTGCTGGTGATTGAACAATGCGAAGACCTGCTGCCAAGGTATCTGCGGTTTATAAAAGGCGTGGTGGATACCAGTGATCTGCCGTTGAATATTTCCCGCCAGCGCCTCCAACAAGATAGGCACATCGCTCAAATCCGCAAATGGCTGACCCGGAAAGTTCTGGATGCGCTTGCGGAACTGCGGAGCAAGGAAGCCGAAAAGTATGAAAAATTCTGGGGCCAGTTTGGTAGGGCGCTGAAAGAAGGCGTAGGCTCTGACTATGAGAACAAGGAAAAGCTGCTTCCGCTTCTCCAGTTTGAATCTTCCAATGATCCCAAAGCCATGACCACGCTCAGCGATTATGTATCAAGAATGAAGCCCGATCAGGCGGAAATCCTGTACATGACCGGCGAGTCGCGCAAAGTGATTGAAAATTCTCCTCACATAGAGGCGCCGAAACAAAAAGGTTATGAAGTGCTTTATCTCACTGATCCAGTGGATGAGCTGGTCGTACAGCATCTGCATGAATTTGAGGAAAAACGTTTAAAGTCCATCAACAAGGGAAAAGTGCAGCTCGGGACCGAAGAGGAAAGAAAACAGGCAGAAGAGCAGGTCAAGCAAAAGGAAGAAGAGTATGCAAACTTTCTTCAGGCCTGCCAGAAAGCCCTGGATGAATATGTGAAGCAGGTTCGCCTGTCCACGCGGCTGGTTGATTCACCCGCGTGCCTGGTAACAGAAGAGCATGAATACAGCCCGCAGTTGGAGCGCTTGTTGCAAAAAGGAAAGGGCGGCGGTCCAAAACAACGCCGCATTATGGAACTGAACCCGCAACATCCAATTGTTGCCCGCATGTTTGAGCACTATAGCGCAAATAATGAGGACCCGACTGTAAGCAATTCGATTCAGCTTTTGTTTGAGTTGTCACTAGTGGCAGAAGGCTCTGAACCGGCTGATCCAGTCCGGCTGAAACAAAGAACTTTGGATCTGCTGCAAAAATCTCTGTAAGAAGCACGTTGTAAGTATTCAGATATTGCAGGATTGCGGTACCCAGCAAGCCCACCTTTTTACCTCTTGCTTGCCGGCAGTGCAGAATCAAGCTGGTGATGGTCAACGTTGGCCATCACCAGTCTCTTTATAGTGGAAACCCACACCACTAGCAGAGTAATTCCAATCACCACCAGTGCCAGGCACAAGCCTGCCCACATCCCCACAGCTCCTAATTTCAACCTGAAGCATAGGAATGCTCCCAGAGGCAAACCTATGACCCAATAGCCCACAAGATTTGTGAGCATGGCAATGCCGGTGCTTCCGGCTCCCCGTAAAGCGCCAGTGGCAACCACCTGAATGCCATCAAACAGTTGAAATATGGCGGCAACAGTTAACAAGATTGCGCCAGCATTCACCACGTCCTGCTCAGGCGTATAGATTCTGGCGATATACCGGGAAAATAAAAACAAGAACACTCCTGAACAGGACATAAATCCTGCAGCAAAAAACAATGCCATCCACCCGGCGCGCGCAGCCCCATGAGGATCGCGCATTCCAATCGCATGTCCCACTCTGACCGCAGCGGCAGAGCCAATGCCCAACGGCACCATGTAAGTGAAGCTGGCTACGTTCAATGCAATCTGATGTCCCGCAAGCTGGACCGCCCCGAGTTTGCCAACCAGAAAAGTGGCCATGGAAAAAGCCCCGATCTCCATGAGCAGTTGCAGGGCCGCTGGAAATCCCAGTCTGGTTAGCTCCCAAACACGAAGCATTTCTAATCGCCGTGAAGCTATCCACAGTCCGCTGTTGCGCTTACGGTCGTAATAAACCACAGAAATTGCAAGGACTACCACCATGTAAATACGGGAAACACAGGTTGACCATCCGCTGCCGCGCACACCTAGAGCAGGCAAACCAAAATGCCCGTAAACAAATACCCAGTTCCCCAGCAGGTTAACCAGATTGGCGGAAACCAGTGCGAAGACCACGGGCTTTACAATGTGCATCGCCTGCAAATAACGGCGCAAAGCAAAATAAAGGGCTAAAGGCAGCGTGCTCCATACCAGGGCTTTCAGGAACGGAACGGTCTGCGCCACAAGGGCCGGCGCCAATCCAAAATAGGAAAAGAACGGCAGGATCGCCAAAACCGACAGCATCAGCAATGGAGAGATCGCGCAGGCCAGATACAGCGAGTTCCACATGGTGCGATGGCATTCATCAAGCCTTCCCGCGCCGTATGCCTGTGACACAGTTGTATCCATGCCCAATACAATCCCGCTGCCAAAAATTCCGATGGTGCTGAACAGAGTGCTGCCCAGGCTCACTGCGCCAATTGCCGTGGCGCTATCCGGCAAGCGGCCCACCATCACCGTGTCAGTAAATGCCATTGCCAGCCAGCCAAGTTCAGTAAGCGCCAACGGAGCTGCCAAACGCAGCATGGGGCGAAATTCCTGGCCAATGTTACGAATGGGCGGCATGGATATGATTTAAACACATCACTTCCGCCTGTTGATATGTAGCGGATGCGCAGGTTAATGGACCAAATAAGCTTTGCGTCAGGAAACTTTTAAGAATCGCGCGATCCGAACATATTGCGCACAGGATGCGCAAGCTTAATTTCTTCAGGTATAATCCGCCCACACACAAGGGGCTTGTTGGTTCCAAAAATTCATGGCCAAGATTCTGTCTGTAGCTTCCAGTGAGATTCTGAAAGTAACGCGACAATTGTTATTGGAAAACGAAGGTCATACGGTCCACTCAGCACTAACATTGGCTGAAGTTGAAGAGTTGGGGAAAACCAAGGAGAACCTGGATTTGGCTTTGATTGGCCACGGATTCCGTGGACCGGAAAAACGGGAGATTGCCCAGACGGTCAACCAGTATTTTCCCGGCCTTTCCATTCTGGAAATGTGTTTCCATTCACCGGAGATTCCCGGAGCGGATTTTATATTGAGCGATTCACCGAACGATCTGGTTGTGGCAATCAAGCTGATTTTGTCCGGGCGCAGAGTTCGCGGATATATGGAATAACTTTTGTTCCTCAATAATCTGCGTTTCCCTGTGTTGAACAGGCTTTTTCATTGACACCTCCTGAAAGGTGAGCTAGCATAACTCCGTAATGACTTCCAAGACCCATCGCCACCATCATCATCACCACATGGCAAATGTGTCGGCGGAAGCCTGTAGCAGCTAAATACAAGGCAATCATAAGATCAGAACCCGCCGGCAAAATCGGCGGGTTTTTTATTTGCCTTTAGTGGATTGAGGTGATCATGCAAATTGATTTTGCCAAAATGGATGGCTTGGCCCCTGCCATTGTGCAGGAAGACTCCACGGGCGAGGTACTGATGGTGGGCTTTATGAACGCTGAATCGTATGCCCGGACCGTGGAAACCGGCTATGTGACGTTTTATTCGCGAACGCGGCAGAAGCTTTGGATGAAAGGTGAAACTTCAGGCAACCGGCTGCGCGTGATTTCAGTGTTTACTGATTGTGATCGTGACACCGTTCTGCTGCGGGTATTTGTTGAAGGCGATGGTCTGGTCTGCCATACCGGAACAAAATCATGCTTCACAGAAGCGCTGGCCATCAACACCGTGGAGGCATCGCAATGAAGCTGCGCGTTGGTGTTCCCAAAGGAAGCCTGCAGGATTCGACAATTGCGCTGTTCAAGCGCGCGGGACTCAATGTTTATACCAGCAGCCGCTCTTACTTTGCCGGCACAGATGATCCTGAAATTGAATGCATGCTGATTCGCGCGCAGGAAATGGCGCGCTATGTGGATCATGGCGTGCTGGATTGCGGCCTTACCGGCAAGGATTGGGTTGTGGAAAGCGGCCTGGAAATGGTGACCGCTGCCGAACTGATTTATGCCAAGCAGAGCCTTGGCAAGGTCCGCTGGGTGCTGGCTGTACCGGAAGATTCGGCATTTCAGAAAGCAGAAGACCTGGCAGGAAAGATTATTGCAACGGAACTGGTCAATGTTACACGCAATTATTTTGCGGCCAAAAATGTTCCAGTCAAAGTGGAGTTCTCCTGGGGCGCAACGCAAGTCAAGCCGCCCATGCTGGCCGACGCCATTGTTGAGATTACAGAAACCGGCAGTTCCCTGCAGGCTAACCGGCTGCGGATCATCGACACCGTAATGGAATCTTCCACTCAACTCATTTCCAACAAAAGAGCGTGGGCTGACCAGGAGAAGCGGCGCAAGATTGAAAATCTTGCGCTGATGC
>DASRCD010000233.1:0-9188 GCA_035653315.1 Candidatus Angelobacter sp. | reverse complement strand
GCCGGCGAACAACTCTTCTTCCACGATAAACAATTCAAAAATGAACCTAAACGCTGCAAAAACTGCAAGGGCAAGCGCGCCCAGGCCCTGGGTCTGCCGCAAACCGGCGGGAACTATCAGCGGGTGGAAACCAAGGCAGTGTGCTCAGGATGCCAGCGGGAGACTACCGTGCCGTTCAAGCCCACACAGGGGCGGCCTGTATTTTGCCGCGAGTGTTTTCAGCAGCGCAAAGCAACTCCAGCTTCCGCATAAGTCAAACCCTGGAGAAGGCGGAAACTAGACTGCGTAGGGAGTAGTGTGAGTACTCCCTGATTGTTTGGGAATTACGCCAGTTTCTTGGCTGTCTGGGCCTTTGGCTTTTGCTGCTTATTGGTGGAGCGGCCTGCCTGCTGCTGTTTCTGGTCTTCATGCTGGATCAGCAGGACTTCAATCCGGCGCAGCAGATCGTCAGTATTCATCGGCTTTACCAGCATGGATTGCGCGCCTTCGGATTTCCAATCTCCGCCCAGCAAAGGATAAGCCGTAAGAATGGCCACAGCCGGGTTGTAATCCGTCTTCTTCACGGCACGAAGCACGTCATACCCCGCCTTTTCGTGCTCCATCTTCATGTCCGTGATCACCATGTGATAGGTATTGGCCTTAAGCTTTGAGATGGCTTCCTTGGCTGAAGCCGCTGTTTCAACATCAAAGCCATGAATCTCCAGGATAGCTTTCAAAGTCAGCAAAATAGCTAGTTCATCGTCAACCAAAAGGATGCGGCGTTTCATGGGAGCTCCAGGGGAACTTAACGACTTTTCGCGGTAGTGAGATGCGGGAAACAGCAAAAAAGGTTGTGAGCTGCTGCTTTTGGCCCCACTTCCGTTGGTCTAATTATAATGCTTATTGTGCCAGGATTTTTTGTTCAAAACTTTGGATGCCGCGCCACACAGGCTGACGGGGCCGCTCTGGAACGCCAACTTACGACACAGGGTCTTGCAGCGGCAGGTTGTGCTGAAGAAGCCAGGATTGTTGTGCTCAATACCTGCACTGTGACCGCCGCGGCGGACCAGGATGCCCGTGCCGCCATTCGCCGCATTCATCGTGAAAATCCCGATGCCAAAATCATGGTCACCGGCTGCTACGCACAGCGCGCTCCACAAGAGATTTCCGCTCTTCCCGGAGTTACCTGGGTGGTGGGCAATTCGCATAAGCACCAAATCGCTGAAATTGCCGCCTCACAGCTTTTGCCCAATAAGTTTTCAGCCGGCGCATCGGAAAATGCCACATCGCAAAATTTTGTTTCGCTGGAGAGCGTAGCGCTTTCTGCACCGGCTTTTACACTGGTTGGGGATATCTTTGCCCACACCGAATTGATTGTGGCGCCGGTGTTTGCCGGTGACAGCATTACGGAAAAGACGCGCCCTAATCTTAAGGTGCAGGATGGTTGTGATAACCGGTGCTCGTTCTGCATTATTCCCAGTGTTCGCGGGCAGAGCCGGTCCATGAAACTGGAGCGTGTGGTGGAAGAAGCCAACGCGCTGGTGACAGCAGGCTATCGCGAGGTTGTTCTCAGCGGGATTAATCTAGGCCGCTGGGGCCGCGACTTCCAGCCACAGATGAAGTTTGAACAACTTGTCCGCGCATTGCTGGAGCATACCGGCATTGAAAAATTTCGCATCAGCTCGGTCGAACCGATGGACTGGAGCGATGAATTGATTGCGCTGGTGGCAGATTCGCCGCGCATTGCCAAGCATGCCCATGTGCCGCTTCAATCCGGCAGCGACGCCATTCTTCGCCGCATGCACCGCAAATATCGTCCCTGGCACTACGTGGAAAAGATCAGAAAAATCCGTGAAGCCATGCCGGATGCCGCCATCGGCGCGGATATTATGGTCGGCTTCCCCGGTGAAACCGACGAATTGTTTGAAGAAAGCCGCAATTTCATTGAACAACTGCCATTCACTTATCTGCATGTGTTTACGTATTCGTCGCGGCCAGGAACGGCTTCGGCCGCCATGTCCGATCAGGTTCCAGTCCATGTGGCGCGGGAACGCAATCGCATATTACGTGAGATCGCAGCGGAGAAGAATCTGGCGTTTCGCAAGAAATTTGTCGGACAGAAGCTGGATGTGATTACACTGCAAACCGGCAGAGAGAATTGGACAGAAGCTTTAAGCGACAACTATCTCAAGGTCAGGGTGCACGGCCAGCATGCACCCAATGAACTCATGAACGTCAATATAAGTGAGATTGGTGATGATCATTTGTTGTCCACGGCAGAAGAAACATGCCTCCTGGGTACCTGACAACCTATTCTGCGCGCAAAGTAATCGATGGATCCACTCTTGCGGCGCGCCATGCCGGCGCCCAACAAGCGAAGGCCGAAACCGCCATCAGCAGCACAATCACACCAAGATACGTAACCGGGTCAAGCCGCGACACACCGAACAACAAGGAAACTAACGTCTGGCTGGTGAGCATAGCTCCCACGGCTCCAATCAGGACGCCAACCACCGCCAAAGTCATGCCCTGCCGCAGTACCAGTGCAAGGATATTGCTGCGGGATGCGCCCAGTGCCGACCGCACGCCAATTTCGCGGATTCGTTCTGTTACACTGCCGGCTAGAACTCCGTAAATTCCAACGGCGGCCAGAGCCAAGGCAGCCATTGCCAATGCCTCGAAAATAACCAGGGCAAAATGGCGTTCTGCTTCTGATGCAGCCAGCAGTGAGTTCATGGTTGCAACGCGAACGATCGGCTGATCTTTGTCCACCGACCAGATAGCTTTCCGAATCGGTCCAACCAGCGCCGTTGGGTTTCTGCGCGATCGTACCACCAGTGAAAGGACTCCATCGGCCCAGTGCCATTGTGCCGTGGGGATATAGACAGCATCCAATTGGCTCAGTGCTAGTGACGTCTGCTTTACGTCACCTATAACGCCGACAATCGTGTACGAATCTTCGCCTGGCCCGAATTGAATGCGTTTTCCCAAGGGATCTTGGCCTGCAAATTCATGCCGGACGAATGAATCTCCCACCAAAGCCACCGGTGGCGCTCCGGCGGTATCGCGATCATCGAAGAAACGGCCACGGAGCAACGGTATTTTCATGGTCTCGCAGTATCCTGGCGACACTGCATACCGTAAAGCACCAAATTCCTTTACGGCAGTCGTCTGGCCTGTTTCCAGTTTCCCGCCATAAACTTCAAAATCACCACTTAAAGGCAACTGGCTCGTGAAACCTGCTTGCATTACTCCTGGAACCTGGCGCACCGCATCAAGAGCCTGAGAAAAAAAGTGGAGCGTAGCTTTGTTGTCGTTGAACCGCCGCCCTGAAGTCTGCACCTGCATGGTAAGAAGATTGGTTGCGTCAAAGCCCGGAGCTACTGCAAACAGGCGCTGAAAGCTGCGCAACAACAAACCTGCATTGACCAGTAATACCAGCGCAAGGGCGACTTCAGTCACCACCAGAGTCCGGCGTGTACGGTGATGACCGCTGGATGCGCGATATGAATTCTCGTGAATTCCTGTGTATAGTGCATTCCGTGAAGCCTGTAGAGCAGGAACCAGGCCGACCAATAATCCAACTAAGAATGTAAGTCCAACCGCGAATGTAAACGTCGCAATATCCATGCTTATGGCTGAGACGCGCGGCAGCTCCGAAGGACTCAAAACGATCAGTATCCGTATGCCAAACCTGGCGGCCAGCAGTCCGAGAACCGCGCTGATGCTCGCAATCAAGAGACTTTCACTGAGGAGCTGCCGCACCAGGCGCTGCCTTGCTGCGCCCAGAGCGGCGCGCATGGCAAATTCTCCCCTCCGCTGCGCACTTCGGGCCAGAAGGACATTTGTCACATTCACGCAGGCAATTAATAAGACAAGCGATACCGCTGCCATGATTGCGAACAGAGCCGGCCTCACACCTTCGGTGAGATCTTCCTGGAGTGGTTTCACAATCATTCCTCTTGGCGGCCCGCCGCTGGTTTGGTATCCCACGGCATAGAGCTGGCCCAGAGAATGCATGGTCACATCCAGTTCACGCTTGCCTTGTTCCTGGCTTACGCCTGGGCGCAGCTTCCCTATCATCCTCAGATGATGACCCCATGCTCGGCCCTGCGTCATGTCGTATTGCAATGGCGACCATAGTTCGGCAGCGGGAGCCAACACATTTTCAAATCCCGGCGGCATCACGCCTATGACGGTGTATGCATTGTCATCGAGTTTGATCTGCCGGCCTACAATGCCAAAATCCCCGCCGAAGCGCCGTCGCCACAATCCATTGCTAAGAATTGTGACCTTCGGAGCTTTGGGAGTGTCTTCACTCGGCAGAAAATCCCGGCCCAGGAGTGGCGCTATGCCAAGCACGTGGAAGTATGCCGCAGTTACGCTTTGACCTTCCAGACGTTCGGGCTGGTCCGGTCCCGTCATAGTTGGCTGCCAGGGTTTCAATGCGGCAATTGCGTCGAACGTTTGTGTATGCTCAGCCTCGCCAAAATAGGTAGCGAACGCAGGCTGCTGTGGCCGTCCATCGCTCCGCATCTCCCATAACATCATGATGCGGTGAGCGTCAGGATATGGGAGCGACTGAAAAAGAATGGGGTTCACGGCGCTGAAAATGGCAGTGGTAGAGCCAATTCCGAGCGTCAAAGTGAGTATGCTGACCACCGCAAATCCGGGTCTCTGGCGCAGCGTATGGAATGCATATCGTAAATCCTGTACCAAGTCTTCCAACCAACGGGTACCCCGGGTGTCGCGGCACTCCTCGAATATCCGGGTAGGCCCTCCGAAAGCAATCTGCGCCTCTCGCCGCGCTTTTTCCGGTGACAGGCCTTGAGCGATCAAATCCGCCGTTTGTTCTTCCAGATGGAAACGAAGTTCCTTGTCGAGTTGCTGATCCATCTTTTTGCGGTTCCACAAACGACGCCACCAGTTCATTCCCCACTCCCTTCTGACAACCTTAGAATGAGCGCCACTGACTCGGTCAGCCGCTGCCAGCTCTTGGCCTCCGTTTCAAGTTGCCCTCGGCCTTTCCTGGTCAGGCGATAGAACTTGGCTTCGCGGCCGGTATCTGTTTCCTTCCAGTCAGCCGCCAGCAGCCCTCGATTTTCCAGCCGGTGCAATGCCGGATAAAGCGAGCCTTGTGGAACCTGCACCACATCCTGCGATACCTGCTGTAGCCGCTGGGCTATTGCGTAACCATGGATCGGGCCCAGTGCCACTATCTTCAGGATTAACAAATCGAGCGTACCCTGCGGGAGATCTGATTTTGCAGCCACAATATACCTCGCCCTTCTACATATAATATTTATCAACATGTAGAAGGTCAAGGCATCGGTTGGAACGTGTCACCGTGCTTGCGGCAAGTTGTTGCGGTGCGCTTTGTTATGCTGGCTCTGATCCAGAAGTCTTGCGGGCGCTTTGCCAGAGCGGGAATAAGCATGCCATTGTGTGCCAAATCGGGCAGCACTCTGGTAATCAAGGTAAAGAATCCTGAACCCACCATGTTATAATCACCAAGTCTGCCGCGTGTCGGCTTTCCCTGCAAATTCACCCTGAAAATGTGTGTCTGCCGGGATATTCAGGAGGATCGCATAGATAAACGTTTTATTCGCATGAATGAGCGCATCCGCGCACGTGAAATTCGCGTGATTGGAGCGGACGGTGAACAGCTTGGCATTATGACGCCGCAGGATGCGACGAGAAAGGCCCGCGAACAAAATTTTGACCTGGTAGAGATTTCGCCCAATGCAGTCCCGCCGGTTTGCCGGATCATGGATTACGGCAAATTCCTGTATGAGCAGGAAAAGAAAGAGCGGGCGGCGAAAAAGAACCAGAAACAGATCGTCCTGAAAGAAGTAAAGTTCAGCGTAAACGTTGACGAACACGATTACGTGACCAAGCGCAACCACGTGCTGCGGTTCCTGGATGAAGGCGACAAGGTGAAAGCCAGCCTGCGCTTCCGCGGCCGTGAAATGGCCCACCAGAACCTGGGCCGCAAAGTGCTGGAGCGGCTGATCAACGAGGTTGGCGATAAGGCCATTGTGGAATTCAGGCCGCGCATGGAAGGTAATACCGTTCATGTGATCCTGGCGCCGCCACGGCAGGTCCCCGGCAGCAGCGGCGGTGGCGCAAAGAAACAGGAAAAACCGCCACAGCAGCAACAGCCAGGCGGAGAGCAACAGAAACAACAAACAGGAAGCTGAAGAAAGCAGTTAGCAAATGGCAGCTGGCAATTGGCAACTGGATGCAAGCTTATTGCTGCTACCATTGATGGGAAACGCCAAAAAAGGCTGGCACAACGAGACAAAGCTAATTGCTAACTACTAATTGCTAATTACTGATTTTTTATGCCTAAACTAAAAACGCACAAAGGCGCGGCAAAACGCTTTAAAAAAACCGGCACCGGCAAGATCAAGCGCGGTAAAGCGTTCAAGCGCCATATTCTCACCTCCAAGGACACCAAGCGCAAACGCCACCTTGATACCGATACTCTGGTAAGCAAGGCCGATTCGCCAAAAGTCCATCGGATGATCCCGTATTAAAATCCGGGACGGAGTTCGGCCCGCCTGATTTCATCAGCGCTGAGGCCGGCCTGAAAATAGAGCGCAATCCAGGTCTTAAGAGAAAAGCTTAAAGATCAGTGGAGAGTGCTCAACGCGTGTGAAAAGGGATTTGAACCTTCCCTCCAGCCGCGATTAACCGCCGGAAATCCGGCAACAAAAAAGGGAGCAGAACATGCCTCGCGTAAAACGCGGTACTAAACGCCGCCAGCGCCGCAAAAAGTTATTAGAACGCGCCAGTGGATATTTTTTAACAAAATCAAAACTTTATCGCGCCGCCAAAGAATCGGTAGAGCGCGGATTGAAATTTGCCTATAGCGGCCGCAAGCAGAAGAAGCGCCAGTACCGGTCCATCTGGATCGTGCGCATCGGCGCCGCTTCTCGTGCCCAGGGCATCAGCTATAACCAGTTCATCAGCGGCCTTAAAAAGGCCGGCGTGGAGTTGGACCGCAAGATCCTGGCTGACATCGCCACAAATGACGCCATGGGCTTCACTGCATTATGTGAGACCGCCAAGCGCGCGAACGCAAAAGCAGTAGCTTAAACTCAGCAATCGCTATGGCAACATGGAACAGATGAGACGATGTTGGAGTGTCGCTTCTCGTTCCTGTTGCCATAGCACTTCTTTTTGCGAACTTCCTGCCTTTCTCTGCTGAAGCATACCTGCTCAGGACAATTCGTGTTGTTCGCGTTCAATCGCGGCGCAATGTCTTTCTTTCCCGTTTTCTTGTAGTGCAGCCCACGGTACAATCCAGCCATGCTTTCCCGCAGGTCCTTTTTCAAAACCGCTGGCCTCGGCCTGGCTGCTGCAGCTACCGCAAGCTTTCCTGAAGTATCGGTTTGGGCTGAGCCGCAGCGAATCCCGCAGCCTGACGGCTCCATTCTGCTGAACAGCAATGAGAACGCTTACGGCCCGTTTCCCAGCGTCATGTCCATGCCGCATCCGTTTCAGGACGCAAACCGCTATCCTGATCATGCAGCCCAAACCCTGCTGGAACGCATTGCCGCCATGCACCAGGTAAAAACCGATCAGGTGGTGCTCGGCGCTGGCTCCACTGAAATTCTCAGGATTGCAGCCTGCGCATTCACCGGTCCTGGAAAAAAACTGGTCATGGCTTCACCCACTTTTGAAGCCATTGGAGATTACGCAGAGGCCGTCAAAGCTGGGGTGGTAAAGGTCCCGCTGGCCGCAAGCTATGCCCATCAACTCACCCTGATGGCGGAAGCCATGGGCAAAGACGGTGGACTGATTTATATCTGCAATCCCAATAATCCCACGGCCAGCGTCACGCCCCGCCGCAGTCTGGAGAATTTTATTCGTGACCTGCCAGACAATGTTTACGTCCTGATGGATGAGGCGTATCACGATTTTGTTCCGGTATCCGCCGACTACATTTCCTTTCTGCGCACCCCCGTGGACATGGATAAAGTGATTGTTGCTCGCACATTCTCAAAAATTTACGGCATGGCCGGGCTCCGCCTGGGATACGGCGTGACCTCAGCAAAGACCCGCAAGCTGATTGGGCCCTATAAACTTGAAGACAGCACAAACATTCTTGCCCTGCGCGCCGCGCTCACTTCCCTTGACCATGATGATGAGCACAAGATGGCCGTGCAGCGGAATGCTTTTGATCGCGATGAGTTCATGCGCCAGGCGGCAACGCGTAAAATAGAGGTAATTCCCTCCTGGACAAACTTTGTGATGATCAACACGCGCAGGCCGGTGCAAACGGTAATCAAGCACTTCCGCAATAACAATATCCGCATTGGCCGGCCGTTTCCGCCCATGGATACATACGCTCGCATTTCGCTGGGCAAGCCGGAAGAGATGAAGGCTTTCTGGCAGGTCTGGGACAAGATGGCTTAGCAGAATGCGTGGTGATTATCCCGTAAGTTCCTATGTAGCTTGATCCACGCAAAGCTTGCGAATCTGAGCAAAGTCCAAAGTTCCAATATCCGCTACGACGAATGTTGCTTCTACTCAGCGCGTAGCGTGTGCACCGGATCAATGCGCATGGCGCGGCGCGCTGGAATATACCCGGCCAGCAGGGCCAGCATCGCAAGTAATGCGGTCACAATCATAAAAGTGAGCGGATCAGCCGGATGTACGCCGTAAATCAGGCTGCCCAGCATCCGCACGCAGTTTGCCGCCACTATAACGCCGATTGCGATGCCAATCACAGCTAATCTCAATGTTTGCCGGAGCACCAGAATGCAGACATTTCTGCGCGTAGCGCCAATGGCCATGCGAATGCCGATCTCACGTGTTTTTTCCCGCACCATGTAGGCAATCACCGCGAACACACCGAGCGTGGTGAGCAGGACCGCGATTCCAGCCAGTCCTCCCAGCAGCGTAATGGCTACGCGCCAATCGGCCAGCGCACCGGGAACAAGGTCAGCAAATAATTTTACTTGGCGTATAGGCTGGTCAGGATCAACAGACTGCAACACGCCGCTCACCGACTTGCGCACTGAGACGGCAGAGTCGTGCGTGTGGACGAGCAATGCCATGCTGAAAAATGAGATCTGCGCGTATGGAACGTAAACCTGCGGTTGCGGCTCCTGATTGATAATATCTCGGGTGTCGGCGGCCACGCCCACAATACGGCGCGGCCTTGTTTCGCCCTGCACATCTCCCCGCGTAAGCACAAT
>DASRCD010000232.1:0-3315 GCA_035653315.1 Candidatus Angelobacter sp. | reverse complement strand
TGATGATGTGATTGTGCTGCGGACAGAGATCAAAAATGCTCGATCATCGCTCCTGCATTTCGGCTATCAGGTCTTTCGCGAATCTGACCGCACATTGCTGGCAACAGGCGAGACCACGCACATTATTGTCGATAAAAAACTCAGGCGCCGAGCGTTGCCGGAAAAATACATGCTGGCCTTTACCAATCGAAAAAAGAATTCATGACTGAACTGCTTATTAACGGAAACGATCTTACTTTTGATGATTTGCGCCAGGTAGTGTATGAGCGCAGGCCGGTGGCGCTGGCTGACACGGCGAAAGAAAAAGTCATAGCTGCGCGTGAAGTAGTAGAAAAGCTTGTACGCGAAAACCGCGTGGCCTATGCCATTAACACAGGCGTGGGCAAATTGAGTGACGTGCATATTGAGCCGGCGCAGAACCGTCAGCTTCAGGTGAATCTTATCCGCTCGCACTCGGTTGGCGTTGGCGAGCCCCTGAGCCAGGAAGAGACCCGCGCGATGATGCTGCTGCGCGCCAACTCGCTGGCTAAAGGATTTTCCGGCGTGCGGCCTGATGTGATTGATCTGCTCTGCTCCATGCTGAATCATGGCGTGCATCCTGTGGTTCCATCGCAGGGAAGCGTTGGGGCCAGCGGCGATCTTGCTCCTTTGGCGCATCTTGCGCTGGCCATGATTGGCGAAGGCGAAGCGTGGTATGAAAATGCGCGCATAAAAAGCGCAGACGCATTGGCGCGCGCCGGCATAAAACCGCTGGTTCCGGAAGCAAAAGAGGCCATTTCACTCATCAACGGCACGCAAGCCATGCTGGCGGTTGGATCGCTGTCATTGCTTGCGGCGGAAACGCTGGCTGAGACCGCTGACGTGCTGGGCGCCATGACGCTGGATGCCTTGCAGGGAACCGACGTGGCTTTTGATGAGCGCATTCACGCGGCGCGTCCTCATGCCGGCCAAAGCAAAGTCGCGGCCAACCTGCGGCGCTTGCTGCAAGGCAGCCAGATCCGCGAGTCGCACAAAGATTGCGGCCGCGTGCAGGATGCCTACTCCATGCGCTGCATTCCGCAGGTGCATGGCGCAGTGCTAGACACGCTGGAATTTTGCCGGCGCACCTTTGAAATTGAAATGAATTCGGCGGTGGATAATCCGCTGGTTTTCACCACAGGCCATGCGGAAGGCGACATTATTTCCGGCGGCAACTTTCATGGTGAGCCGCTGGCCTTTGCGCTGGATTACATGGCCATTGTGCTCTCCGCGCTGGCAGGAATTTCTGAGCGGCGTATTGAGCGCCTGGTAAATCCCGCGCTCAATGAAGGTCTGCCGCCTTTTCTTGCGCCTGAAGCCGGGATCAATTCCGGATTTATGATGCCGCAGGTTACCGCTGCTGCTTTGGCCAGCGAGAATAAAGTGCTGGCGCATCCGGCCTCCGTGGATTCCATTACAACCTCCGGCAATAAAGAAGATTATGTTTCCATGGGCATGGCGTCTGCCATCAAGTTGAAAAAAGTTGTCGCCAACACCACTTATGTTTTGGCGATTGAAGCTTGCGCGTCGGCACAAGCCCTGGATTTTCTTGCGCCTCTCAAAAGCAGCGAACCTTTGCAGCAAGCCCATGCGGCCATCCGCAAAGTAAGCGCCAGAATTGAGCAAGACCGCGTCTTCGCTGAAGACTTTGCCCGGCTCGCGGAGCTTGTCCGTTCTGGCGTGCTATCAAAGCTATAGGTTAAAGAACCTGGCATAAGATTGATAGCCCGCTCAAGCTGGCATCAGATAAAAGACAGGGAATAGCAAAGGCTATTCCCTCATTTTTCAGAACTATTACTCTTCCCTCGGCGAATCAACTTTGTCTGAAACGCCTTTTTATTTCAAACCTGCTTTACTATCGGCTTTACCGTCCCATCCACAAACCATTGATGTAGTTGTAAGCAGATACGTTGATTGCCGCGTTCGGAGTTACCACCGCGTTTACAACGTTTGATCCGCCATTCAGCAGTTGCGCGATGCGGGCAGGCGTCCAGTTCACCGGCACGTCAGCAGTGCAGGCCGAGGAAGTGGTGCTGCCATTGATGTAACAAGTGGCAAACCGGTCAGTGTGATTACCGTCAATCACCGCAATCCTCATCACATAGCCTGAAGGAGACCACGTAACCGGAGAGCCGGCCGTTCCTGCTGGAATCAGGTACATTTCATAGTAAAGATTGTTGTATGTGCCTTCATAGGTCACAGCATTGCTGATCTGTATGATCTCGTCAGTCTGATAGATTGGGTTTGATACTGACCATCCATTCGGGTTGTCCCTGCAACCTCCCAGGCCATTGCAATTTGTGTGATCAGAAAGATCAAAGTACACAATTCGGCCCGTCTCCGCGATGTTCTGCCACATGCCCATTTCCTGGTCCGCGGCGGCGCATGGATTATTATTCCCCGTAAGATAGGTGGCTGAAATCACCTGGTTCACCGGTGGTGACTGGTTATCTGCTCCGCCTACAATATAGTTATTTACCATGAACCCGCGCACGCCATATTGGACCTGGCTGGTAAGTATTTGTGATGGTCCCGCATTCGGGTAAGTGGCCGGAGAAGCGACACCAATATGCTGCATGCCCGGATAGCTGTAAAAATAAATGCTCTGAGGATAGGCTGTGGAATCATTGATGCGGTCCAGGATTTGGCATCCGCCAGCCGCAGTTTCCGCCGCCGTGGTCCCTGGTGGATTGAAGGATAATGCCAGCGGCGTATGACCCGCGCCTGAATAGGATGTTGTCTCAGTATTATTCGCCGGGTTTGTGCTCCAGTAGTTCTGTACCTTTACCGGATCTCCCTGTCCCTGGCTTTGTATGGAGAGCCACCCCGGCGCGCCATCACCAGGAGCGTATGGCATCACGGCCTTTGGTCCCTGCTGGCTTTGCGGATATGTCACAACCTGAACAACCGGATACGTAAGAGCATTGGAAGCGCTCTCTGAAAGCAGCAGTGCAAAGGTTGCTATGAGAGCAACAGTCATTTTAGATAATTTCATTTTCATCTCAAATTGGCCGCGTCTAAATTTTTGCGGAATACTCCAATGGAACTCCCTGACAATCGCGGCCCAAACCAGAATTGCACACTTCACAATTCTTTTACCGGCGTTTCCTGATCATTTCTGTAAACCGTATTTCTGGAACATGGAATTAAGATGTTCGCAGTGGTTATACCTGCCCTGCTTACCTTAATGATTGAGCGCTGCACTCTGTTCCGCGCATTCCACCTCTGCGCATGCAATGCTCTACACTTGTAAAAATGGATATTGCTCCTATCGGTGTAGATTTTGGAACCACGAAC
>DASRCD010000231.1:0-6138 GCA_035653315.1 Candidatus Angelobacter sp. | reverse complement strand
TTATTTCTTTTGAAGGATATAAGTTCGCATTGACGCTTACGATGACCTTGCGGGCAGCAGCCAGCATCTCTTTTGGATCACCCGCAGTACGAATTTCAAACGTCGCCCATTCGTTGGGCCCGTCCATTCCCTGATCTCCGGGAAAATAAAAACGAGGCGGGACCTTGCCACGCAAAGCATGATCGCGCGCATTCCGCGCTACGCCCACCACTTCCATTCTGTTTGTCTGGCTGCCGGACCCTTCTGTTATGTGCCTGCCGATTGGATCACGACCAGCAAAGAATTGATTGGCGAATGACTCATTAATCACAGCCACATGGGGCGCAGTTGCGCTGTCCTGCAATCCTAATTCGCGTCCCCGCAATAGGGGTATTCCCAAGGTGGAAAAATACGCTGGCCCCACCATGTCAAAACGTGAGGTCTTCTCGTCTTCGTTTTGCGGAGTGAATCCTTCCACCACAATCTCATCATCTGCTTCAGCTCCGCTGAAAAGCCCGTTAATGGAATAGCTCGCGCTTTTTACGCCGGGATAAGCCCGCAGCCGGGCATCTAGGTCATGCCAAAGATTCGATAGTTGCGGCCCTTTATAGCCTGCGCTCACACCGTCCACAGTAACTAGCAGGAGGTTGTCTTTGGGATAACCTAGCGCAACGCCCTGCAGATTCCAGATGGTACGCAAAAACAGCCCAGCCAGGATCACGGCAAGCAATGAGAGGCCGATCTGGCAAACCACAAGACCCTGGGTAACCTTGAGCTTACTTTTTGATCCACCGGCATCGCCACGATCACGCAGGCTGTTGGTTAAGTTTACGTTTGTTCCGCGAAGCGCCGGCGCCAACCCAAAAATCGCTCCTGAGAAAATGGCGATCCCAAGGGTAAACAACATCACTCTTACGTCCAAAGTTGGTACTATCTCTAATCCGCTCCGAGCGCCGGCCAAAAGAGTGGCGAGAAGCCGTGACGAGCCCCATGCCAGCAGCAAGGCCAGAATGCCGCCGCACAAGGAGAGCACCATACCCTCGGTTAAAAATTGGCGGACGACGCGCATCCGGGTTGCGCCAATGGAAAGTTGAATTGCCACTTCCCTGCTTCTGTTAGATCCGCGAGCAAGTAACAGGTTTGCGACATTCAAACATGCGATAGCCAGCACCACAACGGCGGCGCCAAGAAGCAAGAGCAACTGCTCTGACAAATCGTCCCGGTTCGCCAGTACGCCGCGGCTGGCGTCGCGCACAACCAGTCGCTGGTCCAGCACTTGCCGTCGCAATTCAGGCGCAAGAGAAGCCGGATAACTGTTTTCAATGATTCCGCGGAAGAGCACATTGATTTCAGTCTGCGCCTGGCCGGCTGTAACGCCGGGCCTTAGACGGCCAAAAACATGGAGCCACATGATTTTTTCCATGTTCTGGGCCAGATTTTCATTCAGCCAGTCTCGCCCGGGAATCACTGTGGGCTGCATCATTGCAGGTATCCAGAAATCGGTGCTCTCACCTATCGATTCACCACGGAATCCGGGTCTGGCAACAGCAATGACAGTCAAACTGGCATTTCCAACTTGAATCGGCGTTCCCAAAACTGATGGATTCCCGCCGAACCGATGTTGCCAATATTCGTAACTGATTACCGCATAAGGGTCCTGCCCCGGGCCTTTAGCATCACTTGAGGTAAAGAACCTTCCGATTGCAGGCTGCACGCCAAGAACTGAAAAGTATTCTTCTGAGACCAGACGAGCGCGAGCTTCCTCAGTGGGATGGCCTGCGATACGCACATGCCAGCGATTGAGGTCGGCTTCCGTTGCGAACATGCCGGACAAAGTGGTGATGCGGTCGCGGAGCTGCACGAATTCAGCAAAGGTCATGAGATGGCGCTCGCCATTGTTTAGCCCCGTCGAGACCCCGGAAGCATTTGGATCAGTGAGCATAATCAACTGCTGCGGCTGTGGAATCGGTAAAAGCCGCAGAAGCGCTGTATCCATAACACTGAAGATAGCTGTATTCGCACCAATTCCTATGGCCAGAGAAGCCATTGCCACAATCGCGAACAGGGGGTTGCGCACAAACTGCCGCAGTGCGTACAGGACGTCACGCGAAAGCGATTCCAGCCATGAAGGTAATTGCATGTTCTCCGTTTCACCCATAAATTTCGTGCCCTCGTCAGGGATGGAGGCTTTCCTGCAATACATCATTTTTAGCGATTCCGGCAGTCTGTCCCTTTCGAACGAGGGCCCGCGCAACAATCGCTGTTAGCACCAGCACAGCAACGGCAATAAAGAAGAGCTTGCGCAAGCCCAGCAATGCCGCCAGAAAACCGCTTCCGCTAAAAACGGCCAACTGGACCACAGCAAAAACCGAACTTGCCGTACTGGTAACCCGTCCCAGCATTTCTGATGGCACTTCTTCCAGCGCAAACGTTTGTGCACTTAAAAAGACGAATGCAGCGCCCGCCCCAAGACCAATGCTGGCCGCCAGCGTGGTTGCCGGCTTTGACCATAATGCGAGAACCAGTATGGAGACTGCCTGAACCAAAAAGCCTGCATTGATGATGCGAGGACGAGAGACTTTCTGCGCGTAGCGGCCCACGAGCAGCGCACCCAAGATTGTTCCGAATCCGAGAGCGGATGTTACGCTTCCAAACATCCGAGAACCTGCTCCCAGAGAATCCCTGACATAAACAGCAAATAAAGCTTCAAAGATGGCGACCGCTCCATTGGCGATTGCAATTGTGAGCACTAACACGCGCGCTACAGGGTGACCAGCAATAAACTTGAGACCATCCTTCAGATCGGCCCACATGCCCCGCGTTGCGGGGAGCTCATGGTCTGGAGCGCGCTGAATATGAATAGTGGAAATAAGCAGCGCCGAAATTACAAATGAAGCAGCATCCAGGTAAAAGCAGTTTTTTTCACCTAGCCAAACCACAGCAAAACCAACGAAGGCCGGAGCGAATATCTGATTCAATTGCGAAGTTTGAACCGAGAGCGAATTGGCTACGAGCAGTTCTTTCTCCGGAACGATCAAGGGCAATGCCGCGGTCTGGGCCGGAAGGAAGAAGCAGGATGCCGCGCTAAGACCCGCCATTAAAATGTACATCTGATACAGCTGGCCTGAGAACGCCAGTAGGGCCGCCAAAAGCGCACAAACAAGATCACAAATGATCAGGGTGCGCTTCAGATTTGAGCGGTCTACAAGAGCGCCTGCTAAAGGCCCCAATAAAATGACCGGGATGCTGAACGAAACCATCACCATGGAGGTCTGGGCAGCGCTGCCATGACGTTGAAAGGCAATGAGGCTGAATAGAGGCAACAGAGCCAGCCAGTCTCCAATGCTGCTGATGAAACGCGCGAGCCATAGGGCAAAGAACGGGCGTTTCCCCAGCACCTGAGTGAAAGTGACTCGAGTTGTTTCAGTTGAAGCCTTGAACGGCGGCATGGGTTCAATCTTTCGATTCACTGCCGGAGTGCTCCGGCGAATCAACACAATAAGTTCAGAAACTCAGGTGCTCTGCCGGACGGGAACGAACCGGCTGCTCCGACATAAGATCGAGCAAATCGCGCCGTAGCACGTTCACAAGATCGGCGGAGGTATGAACATAAAAATGGTCGCCTGGGAACATGCGCACTTTAAACGTTCCGGTAGTCTGTTCCTGCCACGCCTTCAGATCAGCCGCAGGAACCTCGGTATCCTGCAGACCACCATAGGCACGGATAGCGCAAGAGAGTGGCGGCTCTGACTCATATTCATATTTTTGTATGAGTTCGAAATCAGCCCGGACCGTCGGCAACAATAAATCCGTTAACTCAGCGCTCTCAAGCACTTCGGCCGGCGTACCTTTCAATCGTCGCAATTCCGCAATGAATTCCTGCTTAGGAAGATCAAAAGTGTGGGGATCACGATCAGGGATCTGAGGAGCCGAGCGCCCGGAAACAAATAGAGCAATCGGACTGGGTTGATTTCTGCGACGTAGCTCACGCGCGAGTTCAAAGCTGATCATCGCTCCCATGCTATGGCCCCAGAATGCGAATACCGGTGGAAGGTGAGGCACAATAGCATCAGCGAGAGCTGCAATCAACAGTTTGTGCTCTCTAAATGCCGGCTCGCTGATGCGCGATCCCCGCCCCGGCAAATGCGCTAGAGAAAGGCCCACGCCATTTGAAAAATGGCGTTGCCAGTCACGATAAAAATACGCATTTCCGCCAGCATAAGGAAAGCAGAACAAGCGGAGCGCCTGGTCCTTCCCTTCCGCCAGATTCTCAAACCATTTAGGTTGTGACTTTCGCATCAGGCACCTAGAATTTCTTGTTCATTGCTTCAACCAGGCTTTTTGGACGCATATCAGTCCAATTAGCTTCCACCCAGTCCAGACATTCTTTTTTCTTGCCCTTTGGCCCTACGGCTGACCAACCAGCGGGAACCTCCTTGAACGTGGGCCATAGAGAATACTGCCCTTCATGGTTCACAAGAACCATGAACTCACCGTTTTCATTTTCAAATGGATTTGTCATGCAATTCACCTTTTAATTATTTTTACCAATCTGCAAATCACCCAGTAGCTAAGACATGGATTCTCTCAGCCGCTGGTTCAAAATCTTTCCTATCAGCCTGAGCGGCGCTGGCTCAGTCATTTCATGATGCTTGCAATGCACGGTATGAACTTCCATGGAGCCTGAGATGTACTGCTCCCACGCGCCAGGCAGGCGATGCTCACCTTCTTTCATGTCAGCAAAGAAGAACAGGATGTCACCTTCATAGTGACCGGCCCTGAATTTCTGCTCCAGTATTGAGTTGTGCAGAAGCATTTCCATGTTGCGCCGGGCAATTTTTTGATCAAAGTCTGCCGGGATTTCTCCGATCCGTTTGGCTGCTTCATACACCGTGTCAAAATTCAGCGGCTCATTTCCAAGCTCTCCAAAATCCAGCCCCAGCATGGGCGCAAGGTCTTTCATTAATTTCTCTTCTGTCATGGGAATTGATTCCCGCTGGTCAGTGGAAGGATAGCTATCCATAATTCCCAGAACAGCCACCCGTTCACCTAATGCCTGCAAACGGCAGGCCATGGCATAAGCAAGCACACCGCCGAATGACCAGCCCAGCAGATGATAAGGCCCGTGCGGCTGGATGCGCTGGATTGCGCTCACATAATCAGCGGCCATCTCTTCAATAGTCCCTGCATACGGCACATCATGGGCAATGCCAGGAGCCTGCAGTCCATAAATCGGACGTTGTGCATCGATCTCCCGCATGAGCCCGGCATAATTCCAACTGAGTCCTCCAGCAGGGTGTGCACAGAATAAAGGCGGAAGAGTTCCCTGCGACCGCAGTGGTAAGAGTTGCTCAAAAGCACTTTCCGGCGAACTCTGCACATTGAGCCGCTGCGCAAGCTGGGCCACAGTGGGGGCTTCAAACAATGTCCGGATGCGTAACTCAACCCCAAAAGCCGAGCGTATCTGGCTTACAAGCCGCGTTGCGAGCAAAGAGTGGCCACCCAGAGCAAAAAAGTTATCTTCTATTCCCACGCGACGGACGCCGAGAACTTCACTAAACATCTGGCACAACAGATTCTCTTCAGGAGTGCGCGGCTCACGATAGCTCTCGCGATTTTCCTGTGCTGGCGCAGGCAAGGCCTTGCGGTCTACTTTGCCATTGGGCGTGAGCGGCCAGGCATAAGTTGTGATAATGGCCGCAGGCAACATATAGTGCGGAAGAATTTGTTGCAGATGGTCTTTTAAATCAGCCGCCAACTCAAGATCACCAGCAGGCTGAGCGGGTGAATTGGCAAAGCGGCGATAATCCTCCAGATCAGCTTCCACAATTTTTTCCTGCGGAACCCAGGCAGGATTAAAGATGGCGTTATACACGCCGTCTGGTCCAAAGCCCTGCCATGCCAGATCGACAGCCAACTCTCGCGCAAGTTCCACTACTATATTTGGGTCTTCACCTTCCGCAGCCTGGGCCGCAGACTGGATCTGTTTTGCTGTAGCAGTTCCGTCATCGCGTAAGATCATTTTCAGTTCCGCAACCGGCCCGGCTACGCGCGCATCTGGCATTCCGCGAACTCCGATGGATTTTTCTCTTTTGCTGGCGAACTGTTCCTGCAGCTTCACTTTCCAGTCTCCAGACTTGTCCCATGAAAGCCAGATGT
>DASRCD010000230.1:0-3073 GCA_035653315.1 Candidatus Angelobacter sp. | reverse complement strand
TCAAGCTGCTCCTGCGGCTTGGATTTGCGCAATGGCGGCAATGCCAGTGGAGGAAGCGGGAAGAAAGTAGCTGCCGTGCTTGGGACTGTGAAATAGTTGTCCTGGTGAAACTTATACGTTAGGTGAAATGGCTTGGCTGTATCTTCCAGTTCCGCCACCTGGACCTCAGAAATATCGCCGCGCAGTCCCTGGCCCACCGCATAATATTCGGTCAGCTTTTTCCAGTCGGCCTGTGAAGTGCCACGGTAAGCCATGCGCAGGAATACTGCGCCGTCTCCTGTAGCAGAAATGGCAACCGTGGAATCCATGCTTCCGGTCTCAGAGACTTTGCCATCCAGGAAAAATAAAATCTGCGTCTTTGTCGGCGTGGTTGCCGGGGTGCGGCGCAACCCGCCGATCTCAGTGGTGGACGCGACGACCGCCTGCTTGTCCCGCAGTGGGTATAGCAGCAGCGCGTAAGGAGCAACTTCAGCGGTTGCATCCAGCCAGACCCAATCTTTATCAATCCTGGCAATGGTGATGACATGATCAAACTGGGCCGGTGAAGGAATTTCTTCGTCCAGCTTGCGGCTTGAATCAATCAGCACCGGATAGCTTTCAATTCCGGCGGCGCGCAGCAAAGCAGAGAGCAGCGTGTGTTTGTCTTTGCAATCGCCGTAGCTGCCCTGCATGACCTCCGGCGCAGCATGCGGCTGGAACCGGCCAACGCCGAAAGAAAGACTCACATAGCGGATGTCCCTGGCTACATAGTCATAGAGCCGCTGGGCTTTTTCCTGCTGCGTGGCGGCGCCCTTCGTCAGTTCGGCTGCTTTCTTCTGGATGGATGCATCCACGATCACCCGTTCGCCCTGCAATTTGGCATACCAATGCGCCACCTGCTGCCAGTCTTTGAACGTCGTCAATTGAACGTCAGGAGTTTCGTCGTTATCGTCTTCTTCTTCGGCATCGTCCTTATCTTTGCGATCAGGTGCGATGTTCTCAACCACCCAGGTATAAAGCCGGCGGTCGCCGGAGTCAGTGGTTGTGTATTTGCGATTTGGGCTTTTTAGTTTTAGTTCCCGCTCTTTGGGTACATCCACTTCCAGCCGCATTTGCTTAACGGCAATATGTTTTGGAAAGTTATGCTCAAACCAGAACTCTCCCGCAGCCAAAGGCGTGGCAATCACATTCGTGGTGTGATATTCCAAAGTATCGCCAGGACGAAGCCCCGCCACTGTTATATGACGCTCGCGATAGTCGCTATACATGGGAGCAGACCGCAATACTTCCGGAGCGAAATCCTGTGCGTTTGCCGCAGGTGTATCTATCACTTCTCCGCCTGGCTTACGCACACGAACATAGTCCACTGTCAGCTTCTCCGTAGCTGAGCTATACCCAAAAACCAGCTGGCCATATCGCTCCACCCCAGCCTGGCTTTGCATAAGGATGACGGCCGAGGTTTCCTGAACGCCAGTCCCATCATTCTCATACCGTACGTGAGTAGCAAGCTTCTGAATCAGGGCGGCTTCCTGGGAGTTATCGGCGGCAGGGCGGGTACCTTGCGCCAAAGCCGGAAGACACAGGAGTAACCAGAAAAAGAACATTAATATTGATTTGGGCATTTGTGCGCTTTTTAGCATTCCCAGATAGAAAAAGCAATCCGGATTAACCATGAGAAAAGGTAGTTAGTTGTCATACTAGCCAATGGAACTAAAGAATCTATGAAAATTTACCTTTAGCTCGGGGGAGAACAATCCAGAGGTAGCCTGCTCTTTTGAGCCATAAAACAAAGGGGACCGTTTCCGATCCCCATTGTGTTATTTAAATTGAAGCATTCTTACTGCACGGCATTCCCATCGGCATCGATCTTATGGATCTCGCCCAGGTTCAGATCGCGAATGCCTTGCTCGACCTTGCTCATATCGCCCACCACCACCCACACCAGGTGATCAGGCTGGATGTATTTCTTGGCGATTTCATTCGCGGACTCCGGTGTAAGGGACATCGCTTTCTGCGTGAACGTATTGAAGTAATCTTCCGGCAAGCCATACTGGATGATCTGGCTGTAAGCGCCGGCCAGTTGCTGCACGGTTTCAAACTGCCCCGGCAGTCCCAGCGTGGCGTTTGTTTGCTCATCTTTCAGCTCAGTTTCTGAGATGGGCTTGTTGCGGCCTATGTCTTTGTATTCTTTCACCAACTCGGCCAGTGATTCCTTGGTTTTATCGGTCTGCACCGGTGAAAGGCTCAAGTACGGCCGCTGACCACGCGCTGCAGGCAAAAAGCTGAAAACACCATATGACCAGTGCTTGTCTTCCCGCAGGTTCATGTTGATGCGCGAACTGAAGTTCCCGCCGAAAATATCATTGATCAGTTGAAGCTGAACAGCCTCAGGATCATTGCGGGGCGGAGCCAATTGCGCGCCGAAAATGATGCTTTGCCCGGAGCCTGGACGGTCAATCAAATAGACCTCTGGTTTCTGCGGCTCCTCTACCTGGCTGAGGTTCTTCTTAGGAACATCGCCTGGCTTCCACTCCGCAAAAAGCTTTTCCAGCTTTGGCTTGATCTCGGCCAGTGTGGTGTCGCCAACAATCAGCAGCGTTGCGTTGTTGGGTTTGAACCAGGTGTTGTGCCATTTAGCCAGATCTTCACGCGTCATCTTGCTGATGCTGGCTTCTGTGCCGGTCCCGGTAAATGGCAAGGAGTAAGGATGGCCTTTCCCATAAAGTAGCTGCGGGACCACACGCAACGCCATGCTTTGCGGCTGCACTTTCTCGCGCTGAATTGCCGCCCTGCGGTCTTTTTGCAGGCGATCGAACTCATTTTGCGGGAAAGCCGGATGCAAGATCAGGTCAGCATAGATATTCAGCGCTTGGTCCATGGTGAGTTTTAGTGTGTTCAGATTGACAAAAGCCCAATCCAGGTTTGCGCCTGCGCCAAAGTTCGCGCTCAGCGATTCCAACTCTTCACTGATCTTCAGCGAGTTCCGCGTGGGCGTGCCTTCTTCCAGCATGCGCTGGGAGAAGCTGGCCGTTCCGGGAGCGCTATTAGGATCAGCGGCGTATCCACTATCCACCAATAACTGGAAGTTCACCAC
>DASRCD010000229.1:0-2507 GCA_035653315.1 Candidatus Angelobacter sp. | reverse complement strand
ATAGCCGTTCTGCTCCCAGAAGCCGGGAACATCGCTCTCCGTAAATTCCAGCCCACGAACCCACTTCACTGATTTCCAGGCATAAAGATGGGGCACAATCAACCGCAGGGGATAACCGTGGTCGGCGCGCAAGGGCTGGCCATCATGGTGCGTGGCAAAAAGCACGTCTTCCCGGTCCAGGTCATTCAGCGGGACATTGGCGGTAAATCCCTGCTCGCCATGCACTAATACATATTTAGCTTCCGGCTTGAGCCTCACCAGTTTCAGCACTTCCTGGAAGGCGACGCCTTCCCAATCATTGTCAAAGCGGCTCCAGCGGGTCACGCAATGAAAGTCACTGTGGGTCTTGATTCTGGGCAAGCGGTTAAACTCTTCCCAGGTCAGGCGAACGGGTGATTCCACCAGGCCGCGAATGCGGAAGTCCCAGCGCGCGGGATCGAATCGCGGCACCGAGCCATAATGCAGCACCGGCCATTTCAGCGTAAGCGATTGCCCCGGAGGCAAGCGCCCTTCCCGCTTCATCTCCTGCTCTTTTTCCTTGCGCTCATTGCCTGCAAAGATGCCGCTGAATTCTTCGTCCATAAGATTATTTTATGCGGCTAGCCGCAAATTCACCATGAGCATTGAGGCGCAGAGAATCGCCATGAGCTGAGACTCCCTTGTGGTCAAATCCAGAGATGAAGCCTACGTTTCAGTTATCTTAGGAGGAACTTGGCATTCATGCCATTCAAAAACTCATGATGCAAACAGCCAAGCCGATGAATGCACTTGAAATTTTCAATTTGGCAGTCTTGGTTTTTCGCATTTCTGGCAGTTCTCCGTGTCTCAATGGCTCCGTGGTAGATTTATCAATTGATCCACGTCAATCTTATGACTGACAAGCAACTTGTCTCAGCTCTTAAAGCCGTGGCTGATCCTGCCCGGCTGAAAATCCTTCGTCTGCTCAAACAGAAGGGGCAATGCTCCATTGGTAAAGGCATCGGCATGTGCGCCTGCGACGTGCAGGATCACGTTGATCTCTCTCAGCCAACCATTTCGCATCACATGGCAATTCTGCGCAAGGCTGGGCTGGTGATTGGAGAAAAACACGGCCTGTGGATGTGGTATCGGAGAAATGAAGAGTCATTAAAAGAACTGGGCAAGACAGTGAGCAGCGATCTTTAGCCCTTAAATCCCCTGATCTGCAGCTAAAAAACAAGAGGAACAATCAGGCAGCACTACTTCCGTTAAAAATCATTAACTCCGTTCAAAGTCAAGGGCTTGACACTCATGCGAATGGAAATTACATTCAAATGTTTAGCATATTGAGTTTGCTCTTTCCGTACAGGCCTTACATGCCGGAGAATAGCTACTTCGACCACTATATTCCGTTGCTGATCCAGGTGGTGGTTGCCATTGCCTTGGCCAGCGTAATGGTTACGCTTTCCTTTTTGCTGGGCAAGCATAAATGGACGCGCGCCAAAAACACCGCCTATGAATGCGGCATCGCTCCCACCGGCGACGCTCAGCAGCGCTTCAGCGTTAAGTTTTATCTGGTGGGAATGCTGTTCATCCTGTTCGACGTGGAAGCAGTCTTCCTGTATCCCTGGGCCGTGATTGCCCGCGAACTGAAAATGTTCGGCTTCTGGGAAATGCTGCTCTATATTGGCCTGGTGCTGGTTGGCTTCTTCTATATATGGAAGAAGGGCATTCTGGACTGGAATGCCGAGAGAGGTGGTCTCTAATGCCACTTGCTCCGGCCATCACCGAAATTGACCAGTTAAAAGACCGGCCGATTGTCGCCGATCTGCTGGCATGGAGAGCTGACGCAATTCAAGGCGCCCGCTTTGCGATTAATGAATTGACCATCTTCATTGCACGCGAATCGATCCGTGAAGCTTGCGCCCGTCTGAAAGCCCAGGGGCTTACAGACTTTATGTCTGATCTTACCTGCGCTGATTTTTATCCCCGTGAACCACGTTTTGAGGTGGCTTATCACCTGCTTTCCATCAAGCGCAAAGAGCGGGTTCGCTTGAAAGTCCGCCTTACAGGCGATGACGCAACGGTGGAATCCATCACTTCCGTCTGGCCTTCAGCGAATTTTTACGAGCGTGAAGTTTTTGACTTGTTCGGGGTCCGTTTTCTTGGCCATCCCCATTTACGGCGCATCATGATGCCGGAAGACTGGGAAGGTCATCCATTGCGCAAGGATTATCCGGTGGAGGGCTATCGTTAAATGGCAACTTTAAACCCTAATCCGGTACTTGATCCTACCCAGGATAAAACCATGGTTCTCAACATGGGCCCGCAGCACCCCTCAACCCACGGGGTATTGCGGCTCCTGCTTGAGATTGATGGTGAAACCGTGGTCCGCATGGTGCCGGACATTGGCTTTCTTCATACCGGGATTGAGAAAACCTGCGAAGCCAAGTTCTACCAGCAGGTAGTGCCGCTCACAGACCGCATTGATTATCTCTGCCCCATGGTCAATAACCTCTGCTACGTAATGGCAGTGGAAAAGCTTTTGG
>DASRCD010000228.1:0-7832 GCA_035653315.1 Candidatus Angelobacter sp. | reverse complement strand
GGTCCGGGGCCAAACGGGCCGGGGCCTGAAGAAAATCAGCGAAGTGAAGGGCCAGCGCCATCGGTGGCGAGAATCAGCATGATTTATGGCGATGTTTCAACGCAGCGCGGCGATACGGGCGACTGGGCGGCCACGAGCGTGAATGCGCCGGTGATGCGGGGCGACCAGATCGCAACAGGCGAGAAAGCGCGCACGGAAATCCAGTTGGACTATGCCGATATTCTTCGGCTGGCGGCGCGCAGCCAGGTGAAAATTGCCGACATCACGCGCGATCGCATTCAAGTGCAGGTAGCGCAGGGTTATGCCAGCTATTCCGTGATGAAGGGCGGAGAAGCGGACGTTGAGATTGATACGCCAAATGTGGCGGTGCATCCGTTGAAACTGGGGCGGTACAGGGTGCAGGTGAACTCGGATTCGTCCACGGACGTGATTGTGCGCGAAGGTGAAGCGGAAATCACTACGCCGCAAGGGAGCACGCGCGTCCATGAAGGCGAGTTGATTACCATTCGCGGGACGGATAATCCTGAATATAAGATCAGCGCCGCGCCGGAAAAAGATGACTGGGACCGCTGGAACCTGGACCGCGATCGCGTGATCAGAGACGCTGAAGGGCCGCGCCGCACTAATCGCTATTACACCGGAGCATCTGATCTTGATGGTTACGGGCACTGGGTTTATGTCCCGGGTTATGGGAATGTCTGGCAGCCTTATCAACAGGTAAATTGGGCGCCTTACCAGGCTGGTCGTTGGGTTTGGGAACCTTTTTATGGTTGGACCTGGGTGTCCTACGAACCATGGGGCTGGGCCCCGTATCATTACGGACGCTGGTTCTTTTATGGTGGTAATTGGTGTTGGTGGCCTGGACCAGTTTTCGTGGGATATCGTCCGCTCTGGTCACCAGCCTTTGTGACCTTCATTGGCTTCGGTCCGCATGTGGGAGTTGGTTTCGGCTTTGGTTCCATTGGATGGTTCCCAGTAGGACCGCATGATTACTTCTATCCCTGGTACGGACGCGGCTTTAATCGCGTAAATGTAGTCAGCATCACCAACATTAACGTTGTTGGGCGAGGTGGCTTTATTGCTCCGCTGGCAGTCCGCGGACGCCAGCCATTCTTCTCCAACGCTAACCTTGTGCTCACCAATCCTCGTGTGCGCGCTTCAATAACCAGTGTTTCCGCCGGAGAATTCGGACATGGAACTCCCGGGGCTTTCCGTCGCGGCGTGGACGAGCATGAGCTGCGTGAATCGCGCGTAATGACGGCGAATCTGCCTGTGGTGCCCTCGCGTGAAAGTCTGCATGCCAGCAGGGGCAACGCCGCTGTGCCGGCAACTGTTCACCCCGCCAACACGGGACGCTTCTTCACTCAGCATCAGCCGCCTGCCGGACCGGAATCTTTCCATTCGCAGGTGGAGCGGGTGCAGCGCATCACCGGAAATGAAGTTCCTGGCGCTCATGGAACTGAGATGCGCGGCACTGCTGCTTCAGAACGGCGTGAGCCCATCGGATCCGCGGCCGGCAGGTCTGGGCCGCCGCAATCTATGGCAAATCGCCAGGGAACAGTGAACCGCTCTGAAGGGAATGCCGAGAATTCTAACCGGAGTAATGGCTGGAACAGGTTCGGCGGCCCCTCTGGTGCAAGCCGTGGCAATGCGGAAATAGGGCGCTCAGGATCCGGCACTCCTACATCCCGCTCTACGGATATTGATCGCACATCGCGTACCGAGAGCGGCGCACCCAGCAGAGGCACTGATCGGGGTATGCAGAATGCGTCTCCGCGCATGGAAGAACGTCCCGGCAGTTTTCAGCGCTTCCCATCGAACCCTGCCGGCAATCCCGGCACACGTTCCAGTGAAGTGCCAACCAACCGTGGCGGTGAGAGCGGCGGGGGCAAGCCTCCTCTTGACTTGCACCGGCCCATCGTAACACCGCGTCAGCAGCCGGAACCTCGCGGCAACATGCCTTCTCGCGGATCTGAGCCTAGAACCTCCCGCTCTGAGTCGCGCGGTGGCGGCGAACGTGGCGGCCATGAATCAAGATCATCCTCCAGCCCCAAGCGTTAAAACGGCTCCTCCTGAAGTTGGAGGGTGAAAACAGAAAGAGCGGCGGAAAATAATCCGTCGCTCTTTTTGGTGTTCTAGCGCAGCAAAGTTGCTAGTGCAGCAAATTCATTCTTATCAATTACCAGACGCCCTTGTCACTGCCGGTAATCTTAAAGGCCACGGCAGCTGCAGAAGCCAATGGTGGAAGCAGGCTCAGGCGGAACGTTGCCGGGACATTTCCCCGGAAAGCCGCCTGCGTAATCTGCTGTGTGTATAGTCTTGCGCCGTAGGGCATAATCGGCAGCCGCAGGAAGCGTGCGCGCGTGTAGGTTTTATCTGCTCCAACCGGCGCATCTGAAACCACAGCCGCCGGCAGATTCAGCCCTGTACCACGATAACGCTTCACATATTCGGAAACAATGTTCAGGAACCCGGCCACACCAGGCCAGATTCCGACCGCTATCGCTGCTGAACGAAGTTCGGCGTAATCAATCTTGCCGGACTCCACCAATGAAGCGGCATTCAGAATGTCACACACACGGAAGTAGAAGTGCCGGTACATGCGCTGAAGTGTGGCGGCAAATACTCGCTCTTCCGGGGCTGGAGCAAAGAAGGTATTTCCATTCACGTTTACCTTTACCCGGCGATCAATAAAGCGATGCGCCAGCGCAATGTGCTCTCCCGTCTGGCCAAGCCTGCCGATGTGGCACTCAATGGCCTCCGGCAGTCCCGGCAATGCAAAATTCCACTTGCAGGCCAGCCGGTCACCCCAGCTGCGCGCTTCTTTGTGGGCGCCAAAACGCTCCGTAAAAATCTTTACAATTTTGGCGCGATCTCCCGTGGAAACAAGATCCAGATCGTTGCCCAGGTCAGGCCAGTGGTCCAGAGTCTTCATTACCACCGTGGGGCAGTCTTCTTCTTCCAATGCATTACATACTTTTTCTAAATGATTGAGAGCGTTTGAAATACGCGCCCGTTCCTTCGTTAGCACCTCAACGGCCCAAGCCTGCAAACTCGCATCACCCCGGTTTCCCGCTACCCGGTTGATCACATCAAAAGCGCGGATCACCACATGATTTGAATCCGCCAGTTCCACAAAATCTTTTCTCTGTTCTGGTGTCAGGGAGTTCAGCAGGGGAAAAACATCGGCCGCTGACATGGGCCGCAACGTCAACTTTAGAAAGGCATCAATATATTGGTTCTCATTCTGGATTGCTGTTGCCATGGGAACGGAGTACTCCTCGGTTCATTTATGTCGAATAAATAGATGAGAGTTGCTGTACGCAGGTTGTCGGCCAACCCGATTTACCGTCAAGGGCGCTAAACTCGCCAAGGAAATAGCAAATTGTAAAATCCATTCATACCCATAAATCGCACACAAGCCGGTTCTTAACCCGCCAGTGATTGTTGGTTTGCTCATTCCGGCAGCTTCGCGATCTTTGCGTCCTTACATGATGTAAAAAAGGTTTGCTCTTCCTCGTTTGCGCTCTCTGCGTCCTTTGCGGTTAATTCTGAAATCCGCGTAGATCCGCGGTACTGATTTGTTTCGATCAGTGTCATCACTGAAATCAGTGGTAAGTTTTTCTCTTTCCAATCTTTTATAATCGCCAGTCATACTCAGGAGTAAATATTGGCCTTTAACGACCTGCGAGACTGGATTGCAACCCTGGACAAAGCCGGGGAACTCAAACGTATCCGCACTGAAGTTGATCCTATTCTTGAGATCACAGAGATTGCCGATCGCGTGATGAAAGGCGCTGCCAGGAAATATGGCCGCCCTGGTGGCCCGGCACTGCTCTTTGAAAAAGTAAAGGGTGCGAACGGTGTTCCTGTGCTCATCAATCAGTTTGGTTCAGAGCGCCGCATGCAGATGGCCCTGGGCGTTGACAGTCTGGATGAAATCGCGGATCGCATTCGCCAGTTGATGAATATGAAGTCGCCTGAGGGCTTCATGGAAAAGTTGAAAATGCTGCCCATGCTGGCCGATATGGGTAAGTTCTTTCCCAAGACAGTTGCTACTGGACCATGCAAAGAAGTCATTAAGAAAAAAGATTTCTCGCTGCTCGATTTCCCCATTCTCCAATGTTGGCCTCAGGATGGAGGACGGTTTATTACTCTGCCCTGTGTCATCACCCGCGACCCCAAAACAGGGAAGCGTAATGTAGGGATGTACCGCATACAGGTTTATGACGCTACCACTGCCGGAATGCATTGGCAGCGGCAAAAAGTTGCGGCAGAACATTACCGTGAACTCCTTCGCCATGGCGCAGCTATAAATAGCAATGAGAGTAGAGCGCAGTCCGCCAATTTAAATCGAAAAACTCGTGGAGCGCAGGCGGGCGAAGCTAGTGTGGCGCAGGCACTCTTGCCTGCGGAAAGAAGAACGGGCGTAGATATCATGGCCCGCTCCGGCGGAGGCTCTATGCTTGCCTCCGGTGAACGTCCCAGCGGAACCATGGAAGTTGCTGTAGCCATCGGTACCGAACCGGCGCTCACTTTTTCCGCCATTGTTCCCGCGCCACCTGAGGTCGAAGAATTCATCATCGCCGGATTTCTCCGCCAGAAGCCGGTGGAATTGGTGAAGTGTGAAACCGTTGATCTGGAAGTGCCGGCCTCAGCGGAAATTATTCTTGAAGGCTACGTCAAACTGGACGAACTCCGCACAGAAGGCCCGTTCGGCGATCACACCGGCTTCTATTCGCTGGAAGATGAATATCCGGTGCTGCACGTCACCTGCATCACGCATCGTAAGAACCCCATTTACTCCACCACCATCGTCGGCAAGCCGCCCATGGAAGACGCCTGGATGGGCAAAGCCGTAGAGCGCATCTTCCTGCCGCTGATGAAGCTCACGCTGCCGGAAATCGTGGACGTAAACCTGCCTGTGGAAGGCGTATTTCACAACCTGATGATTGTCTCCATTCGCAAGTCCTACCCTGGACACGCGCGCAAGGTCATGAACGGCATCTGGGCGCTGGGGCAGGCCATGTTTACCAAATGTATTGTTGTGGTGGATGAAGATGTGAACGTGCAGGATATTGGAGAAGTGGTGCTTAAAGTTTTCAACAATATCGATCCTGAGCGCGATATCCAGTTCACGCTTGGGCCTGTGGATTCGCTTGACCACGCCTCGCGCCTGCCAAATTTCGGCTCCAAGATGGGCATCGACGCCACACGCAAATGGCCGACTGAAGGCTTCGCCCGCCCCTGGCCTGATGAGATCCTGATGGACGAAAAAACCAAAGCGATGGTGGACAAGAAGTGGAAAGAGCTAGGGATTGAGTAGCTAATGTTGCTCCGCCAACATTTTTAATCTATCGCTAACTATAATTCTATGATTCACCCATCTACCTTTGCCGATTGTCTGTAAAGAATTTAGTAGGTATACTCTGGGTTGGTTACTGTTGTCTCTGCTGGTCCACTTGTGTTTAGTCCTGAGCGCTGGAGGGGCCTATGAGTCGTACTGGTGCAAGCTTAATCCGCTATTTTCTGCCTCTTTTTGTATTTACCTGTCTTTTGCTGTGCGGTTGTGGTGGTATGAACAACAATCCTAGCAATCCCAGTACCCCCAACAATCCACAAACGACGCAGGTGCGTGTTGTAGACGCGAACGGCATGATGCCAAGCGTCAATGTCGTTATAGGCAGTACGACCGTTCTGAATAACGTAACTTTCCTGACTAAAACAAATTTCGTTTCAGTGCCGGCCGGAATGCAACAACTGACTCTCAATGGGTGGTTGGATCCGCCGAACGTGAGCGCGCCGGAAAACTTTGCGTCCGGCGCAAACATGACCCTCTTTTTTGAAGGCTGTGGGATATTCGGCGAGAGTAGTTTTGAACTGCTCACAGACGATCTGACCCCACCTGCCGCAGGCAACTTCAAGTTGCGCATCGTTGATGCCGCAATAAACGGCGGGGGGATCTTTACGTTTTGCCCGCAGGGGAGTCTCCCAGCGGCACGCCGTTAATAAGCGGCCTGCTCATGAATTCTGGCGTTCCTGCGACCTACCATTCCTTTTCAGCTGGAACATACCACATAGTACTTACCCAACTGGGCAATACCACCGTACAACTCGATAGTGGCCCCATTAATTTCGGCGCCGGGCAGAATCGCACGTTTGTTCTTTTTCAGGATGGTGGACAGTCCCCTCCGGGAGTCTTTTTTTGCGGAGCCGCATTTAAGGGGATGCTCGTTTCCGATCTGAATTGATCGCTGCGGCTGCAATTTCCCGGCAAATGGTGTTGGTTTCAATTGCCAATTTTGGCAATTTCGGCGATTCTGGCAATTCTTATGACTCCTTTTTCGCCCATCGCTTCTGATCTCGGCCGCACTGTGGCCCAGGCCAAACCTCTGCTGTTGAAATTGGACAATGCCGATACTACCGCGCGTCCCGCCCCCGGCAAATGGGCGAAGAAGGAAATTCTAGGCCATCTGCTGGATTCAGCTTCAAACAATCATCAGCGATTCGTCCGGGCGACCCTGCTGGGCGCAACGTTTACCTTCCCCGGCTACGATCAAAATTCCTTGGTGGATTTGCAGCGGTTCGCTGACATTGACTGGGATTTTCTCGTCGATTTCTGGGCCAACTACAATCGTTTTCTGGCGCATGTGATGAACAGTCTCCCCGCTGAAGCCACCACAATTACCTGCAACATCGGCAATAACCCACCGGCCACGCTGGAATGGATTGCCTCGGATTACGTGGCGCATCTGAAGCATCATCTGAATCAGATTCTTGGGCGAACATTTGAAACGAGCTATGGAAAGTGAAGATTTTTCCCAGCCGGCGGGAATGGATGCGCCTTGCGTTCGTACTGATGTTTCTGTGTTTGATGGTGGCAGGATTTGCCTGGTATATGACCGGCATGCCGGGAAGCTCCTTTTCCGGCGGTCTCCCGCAACTCTCTGCTGAAGAAGTGCAGATCCAAACCAATCTGGCAAAGCATGTGGCTTATATCGCTGGAGACATCGGCGAACGCAATGTTATTACCTATAAAGAGTTACAAAAGACTGCACAATATATTGAAGACTCATTCAAAAGCCAGGGATATAAAGTCGGTTCGCAGGAATACACCGTTCAGATGCGCAAGGTGCGTAATCTGATTGCAGAGATTGCCGGCAGCACAAAGGCGGATGAGATTGTGGTAATTGGTGCTCACTATGACACGGTCTATGATTGTCCTGGGGCTGACGACAATACCAGCGGCGTGGCAGCTCTGCTGGAACTGGCACGTCTACTCAAAGATTCACATCCTGCCCGCACCATTCGCTTTGTGGCATTCGTAAATGAGGAGCCGCCATGGTTTCAAACAGAGAATATGGGAAGTATGGTTTATGCCGAAGCAGCGCATCAACGCAAAGAGAAGATTGTAGCTGTTGTTTCGCTGGAAACCATCGGCATGTATTCAGACGCAGAAGGCAGCCAGGAATATCCTGAGGGCTTTAAGTGGCTCTATCCTTCAAGAGGCAACTTCATCGCATTTGTCGGGGACCTCTCTTCACACAGCCTTGTTCGCGACGCTGTACGCTCTTTTCGTGCTGCCCAGCAGTTTCACTCAGAAGGCAGCTCCGCGCCGGGATGGATCGGCGGAGTCGGCTGGTCAGACCATTGGTCGTTCTGGCAGAAAGGTTATCCGGCAATCATGGTTACGGATACTGCGCCATTTCGAAATCACAACTACCATGAGCCTACAGATAAGCCGGATACGCTTGATTATGACCGCATGGCACGGGTTGTTCATGGGCTCATACGAGTGGTGGGCGAGCTGGGAAATAAATAAGTGCACAATG
>DASRCD010000227.1:0-3939 GCA_035653315.1 Candidatus Angelobacter sp. | reverse complement strand
AAGGCGCGCGGCGTGGCCCCGAAAACTCCTTTTGTCGGCAATGCCATGTGGGTCACAAGCCTGCTAGACCCGGATGGTTACAAGCTCGACTTTGAAAGCCCCACCGATGCGCCAGAGGAATCAGTTTACTCAGAGACCTAGCCGCCTCCGGTTCCTGATAAGCTAGATCCCGATTCACGAATCAGTGTGAAGTCTGCATCATGCGCCAGCCGCTGCTATAGTCGGGCGGCGTTGTGGTGTTGGTTCCGGCAATGGAGCCATCCGGACGCGTCCACACATAGTTGTATTGATTGCTTACAGTGCGGTCGCCCTGAATGGGGTCGCTGGCTGTCATTGTGCCGCGGCGCGCATCCGAACCGTTCTGCATGGCGGCATCATGGACCTTGTTATTTTTTTCCCAGCCTGACATCACATCAATCTGGTTGGACCTTGCCTCTTCCCGGGCATGCTGGGCAATGACTCCGGCCATCTGCTGCTGTGAGCGGGTGACAGAGCCGGTTACATCATGTGTTAGCTGCGCCTGCCTTGCCAGCCATTCAGGATTCATCTGCAAACTTGAAACTACATTGTTCAGCACATAACGTGCAAATGATGCCTTGGATGCGTCAGTAACCACAAAGCCGCTCAGTTCCAGCACGCCCCAGACCTGAGCGCCATTCGGCGGGCCGCCTACCACGGTGGACGCACGGACATAGCCCACCTGCGCGCCGCAATGAAAACTGGCTTCTCCCACAGAGGCTTGCGTCGGAGCGCCCACTGCCCGGCCATAAGCCATGGCCTGCTGGTTCAACTGCCGGGTGGCGTCCGCCAATGTGCTGGATGAGCTGATTTGCGGCTGGCGGCACAAAGTGCCGCGTATGTAGCTTTGCGCAAACTGTTCACCGCCCTGATACCGCGCAACCAATAATGGTCCTCCCCATGCGCCACGGATGACCTGGCCTTCACGAATGCCTCCGTAAGAAAACATGGGATTGGGCGTTTCACGCGGAATCAGCGTGGGATCACTTAAAAGGATTTGAATGCCATCAGGAGAAACGGCGCGCACAACATGGCGCGGATCCATGGCGGAATCGCGCACGGTGCCGCCGCTCACCTGCCATCCCTGCGGCACGTTCAGGGTAAATGCATCCTCTTTAGGATCATGCCATGGAGCAAACATCAGGATTGCGCCGCTTGCTGGCGTCGTCGCCGCAGGTCGTTGAGTTGAGGCAGCTGGGCCGTGCGTGGCCACTTGCGCAAACATTGAAAGTGAAAACAGAGAGATAAACAGAGTCCGGCAGATCATGAAATCTTTTTGCTCCTAAAAATGGCGCGCCAGGAATTAACCAAAGTGATGCAGTCATAACCATATCGGCGCATTTGGTGCAGGGCTTGAGAGGACTTCCATCTGGTTTGCAGCGCCGATTGAATTTCACCTATAAGCAGGAGACTTTTTCCTCTGAATGCCGATAACAAAGTCAGGATGCCATTGCTGCCTGAAGCGAATATTCCCATGGGTAACGTTACTTGCATAACGTTACCGGGTTAGTGGATACAAATTAAGGTTCTAAGGTCTTTGAGTGATTCGCGGTTTGACTGGTGGCTAGAAGAATGGAGAAGCTATGAACAGAGTGGTAAACAAATTCGTGCAAGCCCACGATCGGTATCTGGAACTTGACCGCATTCGCACCGAATGCACCAACCCCGCGCAGCGTGAATCCATCCACATTGCGATTATGACGGCTTATCTGGAAGTGCAGCACCACGCCCGGCAGATTGCCGGACTCCAGTTTGCCGACGGCATGGACTTTGCCGAAGTAAACTAAAGGCCCCTCGCCGGACACCCCCTGTCTCGCGATTTGCGTCTAAGTTATACGCCACTGCTGTACTATGTACAGGTGCGTTGGATTCATCGCCGTCCAGCGCAAAGTCATAAATCATCTCGGGAGGTGGCTCCCCCATGCCTTTGGCTCGCATTTTTACCCGTTATCCTGAGCGGACATCCGCTCTTTCCGGCCAATTACAGGAACAAGGTTATCGTGTTGAAGTGGTCAGTCCGGACCAGGCCCACCTCGCTCCCGCCGATCTGGAAATTGAATTTGAGGTTTGCGAACGTGCTGACGTTCTGGACCGCGCCGCCAATCTGGCAACCGAACTCCATGCCGATGTAGCCGTTGCTCCCGGCATACTGCAATTTGCACCCAAACCTGCAGTGAAACCGGAACCCATTAAGCCAGGCGTGGCAGAGCCACAAATCTCCATACCCAGTGAAATTGACCGCGAGCACGAATTTGAATCGGCTTTTGCGCCGGTCAGCGGGACCTCCGCTTTACAGCATGCGGATTTGCCGGAAGTAGTGGAAGTGCCGGTGATGGAGCATGAACCCCTGCCGCCCGTTGCATTTGCGGAAGAGGTTCCTGCGGCAAAAATTGAGCCAATCCCACTGATGGAAAAACCAAAAGCCCCCACGCCGGCCATGCAGCCGGTTGCTATGGCTGATGCTGTAAAACCGGCTGACCCGGTCCCTTACCTGTCTCAATTAACACCATTCAGTGTCCCGGTCGCGCCGGAAAAGCCAATAGAACCTCAACCCGAACTCCCTCATCGCGGCAAAAAAATATTAGAAGGCGGGGCCGGCATTGCGGCCCGTGTGCTGGCAGGCGCTCAAGCTCTGGCAGCTTCAACCTCTGAAACCATGCGCGGCCAGATGGACGAATATAAAATCCAGGCGCAGATCCGCGCGGCTGAAGCCCGTGCGGCCCGTGAAGCCCGTTTGCTGGACCTGGAGCAGCGCAAGGCGGAAGCGCAGCAGCGTGCCGCGGAACTGGAAGCCGCACGCATTGAGGCTGCGGCCCGTTTGGCAAAATTGGTTAAGCAGCGCGAGCCGGGTTTGCCTCCCGAAGATCGCAGCCGTGAAGCACAGCGGCAATCTCCGTCCGTGCCGCTCTGGACGCCACCGACTCAGAAGTTTGCGCAAAAGACATTTTCTGCCAAGCCCAAAAGCCGCAAACCGATCAATCCACAGTTGCGTGCGGTACTGACAGGCGCGGCTGCTGTGACTGCGCTGTTTATTGTGGGAATTGTGATGGGCATATTCCATCCGCGTGCGCCCCTGGCCAATACTGCAAGCCGGTCATCAAATGGCGCTTCTGTGCAGACAGGCGGGGTAACGGTCCAGACAGGTACTGCAAAACCGCAACCCCCGCAACAACAATCCACGCAACAACTACCCACGTCAGCCCAGGTCACTGCGCCAACACAGGCCAAACCATCGCCACGTGTGGAGACAACCCACCGCTCTGTTCAACGGGCAAATAATAATGACATTGATATCAATACCGGTGATGTGACCGTGCGTCACTTATCGCGGCCGGTTGCGACTACCACCAAGCCAAAACAATCTGGCCAACAGGCAGGGCTAAAGCATTTCTCTGACCTGGATAATTAAACTTAAATAATCCAAATCGCTAGTGCAGGCCAAGCGATTTTCGAATTCTGCCGCTAAAAGACATCCAGCAATGAAGTCATTCTTGATGTAATGCAGGAATTGCTTTTGCCTGATGTAAACTCTTTGCGCCATGCTTCGGTTTGTGCTCGTTTATTTCTGGCGTTTCCTTTCCACGACTGAGAAGCAGATTGCGGCTCTTCCGGATGCGTTCAGTGGCGCAAATCGAATCATTTTGTTGGGGATCTTGGCCAACTGCCGACCATCGGACCAAGGCGCGCATTTATTGATATCGTGAAATTCCTGTCTCCGCAGAAATTTGCCATCAATCAGCCCTGTGTTTCTACCGGGTATGCGAGCTCACGATAGAAGGCGGCAAAGGGCTCTCACTGCCATGATTGGAATTTGCCGAATTTTTCAGCGGACGACTGGGCCTAGCGGTGATGAAACCATTTCAAGATTGGTGAGCGGTGATTGCGGAGAGCATCTTCGGAATATGCAACTGGTCATCTCCA
>DASRCD010000226.1:0-3990 GCA_035653315.1 Candidatus Angelobacter sp. | reverse complement strand
GTATCTTTCGATATCTGAATCAACGCGTGCTCGCCGCCCAGATTGCGGCCGGCATCCGCTTCAACCGGCACCACAATGATGCTATACACAATGGCTTCAGACTGCTGGGCGCGCCGCAGCGCATTGTTGTAATCCGTCTTGCTGGTGGTATCGCCGCCATCTGTAATCAGAACCAGCACTTTGCGTCCCTCGCGGTCCAGCAGCGAATCAGAGCAGAGATAAATGGCGTCATAAATAGAGGTTCCCGGCCCAGTCCGCAAGTTGTCAATCCCGCGCTCAATCGTTTTTACATCCGAGGTGTATTTCGTAAGCTGGTCGATGTTCTCCGTAACCTCAAATACTGAGAGTTGGTCTTGTTGCCGCAGGATGGAGTGCACAAACCTGCGGGCCGAACTCACTTCCAGTTTGAAATCGCGCAAGGTGCTGGGACTGGTATCAATAGCCAAAGCGATGCTGAGCGGCAGTGCCGATTCCTTTTCGAAAACCTTGATCGTCTGCGGAACTCCATCTTCCAAAAGCCTGAAATCATCTTTGGTAAGGTTTGCCACAGGGGCGCCATGCGAATCCGTGACCGTGGTAAAGACGTTCACCAGGCGTACATTGACGCGGAAGGTGGATTCGTCATTTTGTGATTGCGCGCCAGGAGGCACGCGGTCTCCCTTTTGCCGGTCTTGTCCCCAGGCAAAAGCGCACAGCAATAGCAGCATGCATACAGACAAACAGAACCATGGCGGCACAGCGCTAGTTCGTTTCATATTCAACGGGTATTCTGGACTTGTTAGATGCAAACAGCGGTTAAGAGTTATTGTTTTATGCGAATTTCTTCCGGGAATGGTTCGCCATCCGCCCACACCGCCCCATCCTCAAAATACTCTTTCTTCCAGATAGGGACGGTCTTTTTGAGCGTATCAATTAGCCAGCGGCAAGCCTCAAACGCAGCCACCCTGTGAGCGGAAGCCACGCCAATCAACACACTAGTTTCCCCAATTTCAAGCTTTCCCAGACGATGAACAATGCTCACATCACGTATTTTATATTGTTCAAGTGATGCTTGAGCCAACTTCTCCATCTCGTTCAAAGCCATATGTTCGTAGGCCTCATAGCAGAGATAAAAAGTGCACCTTCCTCGCGTGTTATTGCGCACTACGCCATCAAAAAAGAGCGCCGCTCCATCTTCCGGATGCGCCAGGACTTTCTTCATCGTGGCAAGGTCAATAGGTTCGCGCACAATGGCACAATGCTGTGATCGAAGCTCCTGTGCCTGGGTCTTGCCTCCGCTCACAGGCGGAAGCAAGCCAATCTCATCCCCCTCTTGCAGGATGGCAGAACTCTGCGCATATTCCTGATTGATGGAACAAGCAATGGATTTGGCCAGTTCCTGAAACCTGGGATACAGCCCGGCATAGTGGGCCATAACGGCAGCAAGCCTCGCCCCCGGCTCCAAATCCAGCAGGTCTTCTTCACGGCCAATTATGTCTTTGAGCTGCCCGAAAAGCAGCACCCTAACACGCATGGATACAGGATAACGGAAACCCTGCAAAATCGCGTTCTATAAGTTTCAGCGAATTACAAAGCGCCAAAGGACGCCATTTTGGGTTGAATGGTGTGAAGATTTGTAATTTTAGTGAAATCGTGGCAAACGGTACTAACTTATGGAAACTTTTTAACGTCAAAATACGTAGCAATAAATAACGAAAGCACAGTTTACGAATCATCCGGAGTGGATCACGCACCGCTCCGGAATTTTTTTGGAATTAACTAGCGCCCACCGGGATGCATCATCGCACGTCAATTCCCATGCCCCGGGTCATTTGCAGGGCTACCGTGCGGAACTGGCCAGAATCGTCAGCAAAAGACGCTTTCCCGCCAGAGTAGGACGCTACCTGCTCCAGAAGCGCCCGATCAGAACTTCCCTCGGCTTTCAGCCCAATGCAATCCACGCGCACCCCGCTCAACTGGCTGCGGAACATCAGCGTATCGGAACTTGTCTGGGTGGAGCGACCATCAGAAATCACCAGCAATACCCGGTTGGCGTTCTTCCCTATGCGCTTTAAATGTCCTGCGGCAAAGGCTATGCCCGGCAATAGGGCCTTGCCCGGTTGTGGGCGTATCTGGCTCAGCGCCTCTTCCAGCAGTTGATCATCGGCAGTCAGGTCCTGCTCAAAATCAAGCTGGTCGCTAAACACCAGAATGCACGCCTCATCATTGGCCCGCATGCTATGCACAATGTCCTTGAGCGTGGCGATAATGGCTCCGCGGTTTTGGCTTGTGAGCAATGAAGTTTCAATCAGAATGCCCAGAGATACCGCTTCCGAAGGCGGCGCCATAATCTTTGGACGGTTCGGGACAGCCGGAGCACGCGCAGCTTCTGGCGCTGGAGGCTCATGCAAAGTAGCTTCAAACCCGGAGGGAACTTTTGATTTGCTTCTGGCTGGAGCTGAAATTTCAGCGGACGTTGAATTATCTTTTGGATTGGACAGGGCGGGCACAGCAGGAGAAGCGGAAGCAGTGGTTGCGTTATTGCGATTATCTGTGCTGCTCCTGGCTGCATTACGTGCAATTGTGGGAGTGGAAGGAGCATTTACTGCTGCGGCTCTGGTCGAGGTCTCATTGCCTGACGCAGGACTTGGCGGAGCATCCAGCGCAGCTGCGCTGACCAGATAACGTTGCCAGCCATCCTCTTTGCCGCCACTCTCGTGGTAACGCTTTCTGGCGTAGCTGGAGATTGCCTGACCTTGTGGAGTCTGTTCTGAAAGATTCACTGCGCGGGCCATATACCAGAAGCCACGATACTGGTCAGGATTTTTGCCATTCAGCAGGGCCAAAGCCAGGCCATAAACCCATTGCGGGTTGTTAGGATCGCTGTCGGCTGCCTGCTGCAATGCCGGACGCGCGTCCGGATAATCTTCCAGTTCCAGATAACGCAAACCCATGGCGCCGTTCAGCATAATGGCCACCTGCTGCTTTAGCATCTGGAAATTGCGATCCAGCATTCCCTCCGGTTTGGTGAGATGGTCCAGGCCGCTCACGGCGGATTTCAATGTGACAAGCTGCTCCTGCGTTATGCTCTTTTTCTGGTTAAGATTTGGCGGATTCTGGTTAAGCACGGCAATAGCGATGGGATTTGCGGGCGAAATAGCAAGTAGTTCCTGGGCGCGCTGTACGCTCTGCGTTTGATGATTAAGACGCAAGTGGTCCCAGATAAGAAATTCCAGCGCATCCACACGCAGGCTTCCGCTGGTTGGAAGAGAAAGATAATGCTCCATTGCGGCAATGCGGTCAGAAATGGTGGATTGCTTAATGGCATTACCATAAGCGGTGATGCTTGTTTCAGGGGCCTGAGCACGTGCGAATGGCCAGGCATAAGCAAACATGTAGATGAAGGCCAGCGATAAGAGAACCTGCCTGCGTTGCCCTTTCAGCCACTCTGAAAATCTGGATTTCTGCCCTGAAGCTCTGTTCTTCCGCATAAGGCCCCTCGCAATGAATTGGGAATTAATCGCTTGGATGCCGGAGCCTAAGCTGCTGCTGGCCCAAAGCTCACCTTAAAAAGGGACTAAGTGCAAATTCTTCTGCGCAAAAAGAAAAAGGCAGGGATGAAATACTCCTGCCTTTGTAGCTTAAGTAAATGAGATTTTACGCGTTGCTCAGCACTCGCTCGCGCGTCTCTGCGTCCTGGCGCTCTTCCTGGCGTGACGTGGGAAGCGCAATCTCCAGTACCTCTTCAATGGTGCTGACAAAGTGTACGTTTACGCCGTCCAGTTGCTCCGGTGTAAGGTCTTCTTCCACATTCATGCGGTTGTCCGCTGGAAAGAGAACATCTTTCACGCCAGCCCTTTTGGCAGCCAGGAATTTCTCTTTTACACCACCAATGGGAAGCACGTTACCGCTCAAGGTGATTTCACCGGTCATCCCGGTCAAAGGACGGACTGGCGTATCACGCAACAAGGAAACCAACGCCGTTGCCATGGTTACACCCGCTGAAGGACC
>DASRCD010000225.1:0-2075 GCA_035653315.1 Candidatus Angelobacter sp. | reverse complement strand
TATGCCCCGCAGACGATCCCCGCGCCCGCACCCGAATCATCCCCAGCGGCAGGTCAAGCTCGTCATAAATCACCACCACGTCCTGCTGCGGGTTGACTTCATACTTCCTGACCAGCTCCAGTACCGACATGCCACTCAGGTTCATGTAGGTTTCCGGCTTGGCCAGCAGTACCTCCTCGTTTCCGATTCGCGTCCTGCCTGTGAGCGCTTTGCAGTGCCGGTTATCCACCATCACACCGCATTGTTCGGCGATCCGGTCAACCGCCAGAAAGCCGATATTGTGGGGCGTGAACTGGTATTCGATACCAGGGTTTCCCAACCCAACGATCAGCTTCACCGGCGTTACTTCTTCGCCGGAGGCGCGGCTTCCTCTTCGGTTTCCTGCTTGCCCTTCTTAATGACTTCAGGCTCAGCCGGACCCGCTGCCGCAGCGTCCGCCGCAGCATCCGCGGTAGGCGCAACTTCTTCCTTCACGGATGTAACGTGGGCCACCGCCTGCTCTTCATTGGTAATAAATTTCAGCTTGCCGCCATGGGGCAGGTCTTTTACGCGCAGCACCACGCCAAATTCCAGCGCCGTAACATCAGCATCAATGTGGCTGGGAATATCGCCAGGCAGACACTCAATTTCCACTTCACGGATGACCTGGTCCATGATTCCGCCCTGCTGCTTCACGCCAATGGCTTCACCCACCAGATGGATTGGCACCATGACGCGGATTTTTTCGTCCATGGCAATCCGTTTCAGGTCAATGTGCAGCAGATGGCCTTTCAGCGGCTCATATTGCCAGTCCACAATCATGGCTTTGGTTTTTTCGCCGCCAACATTCAAATCAAAAATCGTGTTGTGGCCGCTCTCTGAGCCTAAAATGCGCGTAATCTGCTTGGGATCCACGCTCACGGCAACCGTATTTTGTTTTGCGCCGTAAACCACCGCCGGAACGCGCCCGCTTACGCGCAGACGCCGCGCTTCATTCTTGCCGCGTGAACTGTCCGGCCTGGGTTGGGCTTCAACTACTTCTACCTGTGCACTCATGTGTTCCTTCTTCTCCGCTTCCGTGCTTCTGTTCTGGTATCTAGGCGAACAGAGAGCTTACGGAAGTCTCTTCATGTATGGATTGGATTGCCCGGCCCAGCAGGCCGGCAATCGACAAAACTTTGATCTTGGGTTCAGCTTTTCCCGCGCCTGTGAGTGGAATGGTGTTTGTTACCACCACCTCCTCCAGCCGCGACTTGGAAATTCTTTCAATCGCCGGTCCGCTCAATACCGGATGCGATGCGCACGCAAAAACCTTGTCCGCGCCCGCATTCAGCAGCGCATCAGCGGTTTTCACCAGCGTTCCTGCGGTATCAATAATGTCGTCAATAATCAGGCAGGTACGCCCTTTTACATCGCCGATCACGTGCATCACTTCCGCCACGTTCATGTCCGTGCGGCGCTTATCGACAATGGCCAGCGCAGCGTCAACCTTCTTGGCGAAGAAGCGCGCGCGCTCCACGCCGCCTGCATCAGGCGAAACCACCGTCAGGTTCGGCAACTGCATCTTCTTGAAGTGGTCCACTAGCACCGGCGACGCAAACAGATGGTCCACCGGAATATTGAAGAAGCCCTGAATCTGCGGCGCGTGCAAATCAACTACTAAAGCACGATGCGCGCCAGCTGTGGTGAGCAGATCAGCAATCAGCTTTGACGACACCGGAACACGCGGCTTGTCTTTGCGGTCTTGCCGCGCATAGCCGTAATACGGAATCACCGTGGTAATGCGCCGTGCGGAAGCGCGCTTCAGCGCATCCACCAGCAACAGTAGCTCCAGCAAATGCTCATCCACCGGGAAGCACGTGGGCTGCACCACAAACACATCCGCGCCGCGCACGTTCTCCATAATCTGGATATAAACCTCGCCATCAGAGAAGCGTGTCACCGTGGCTTTGCCGCGTTCCATGCCCAGAAAGGCGCATATCTCGTCGGTAAGTGCTTCATTCGCAGTGCCGCAGAAGATCTTAAACTTATCGTCGGCCCGCGAACGTTGCGGTTTCTGCTCGCTCTTCGGCTGCATCGGCTGTTGTTTCTTCTCC
>DASRCD010000224.1:0-7112 GCA_035653315.1 Candidatus Angelobacter sp. | reverse complement strand
AGAAATTCTTTCGATTCAAACACGCCCTTGAGCATTCCTGCATCCATTAGCGCAATGCGGTCGCCCAGCATCAGGGCTTCCGCTACGTCATGGGTCACAAACACTACTGTCTTGCTCAACCGCTGCTTTAATTCCCTGAACTCCTGTTGCAGCTCAGCGCGCGTAATGGGATCAAGAGCGCCGAATGGCTCATCCATCAATAAAATTTCCGGATCGGCGGCCAGCGCTCGCGCCAATCCCACGCGCTGCCTCTGCCCTCCTGAGAGCTGATGTGGATATCGTTCCGCATATTGCCTATAAGGCAAACCTACAAGCTGTAAAACTTCTTCCACTCGTGACCTGATGCGTTTCTGGTCCCACTTTTCCAGTTTAGGGATGAGTGCAATGTTTTCTTCCACCGTGTAATGCGGAAACAGGCCGGCTTCCTGGATGGCATAACCAATGTGCCGCCGCAAGCGAATCACGTCCCACTCAGCCGTAGAGCGGCCATCCACGCGCACCTGGCCTTCACTGGGAACCAGCAGATGATTGATGAGTTTCAGTGTTGTGGTCTTGCCGGAGCCGCTGCGGCCCAGCAGCATAAGCGTCTCTCCCCGGCGGACCGAGAGATTCAGGTTGGAAATGAGTGAGCGGTTACCGCTGGTGCGGTAATGAACGTTGACGAACTCGATTGCTGATGCGGCTGAGTCGTTCATCGGCGAACGCGTGACGGATACGGCGGGCAAAGCGCCTTGGCGTATGCCTTGCCGGCTGCTGGGTTAGCGTATCAGACATCGCTTCTGGTTGCGACTTTTGCACAACCTGCGCTGGATTGCGCCATTGCAGAATGTTATATCCGTAAATTGCAATGCAGAAAAGATTTGCGGGAATAAACCCGGTCTGCTGCGTGCGAATTCCAATGATGGTGATAATGCCGCTATTGATGGCGGCAACGATCCAGCCGTGCCACTTCCTTCGCCCAATCAGGACCGTGGAAAGCACTGTTAAACAGCAGGATAAATAATCAAGACGCAACATTGTCACCTGTCACCGCGACTATTATTGGCTATAGCGTGTGTTACATCATGGAATACGGCAAATGCCTGCCGGATTGTATCCGGCGGACGCTTTAGTCTGGTTCAGGTATTACCTGAGCAGCTACTCTGGAAGTGCTGCTCCTTCCGCGTAAAGGCCAAAAGAATTATGAAGACGCCGTGCGACGAAATTGCGATGCAGTCCTGCCATACAGACGCTTCGCCTGACTCTCGCGCGCAACCCTGGATTCTTGTTGCCACGATTCTAGGATCAAGCATGGCGTTTATAGACAGCACTGTTGCCAATGTTGCGCTGCCTGCTTTGCAAAGCAGCTTGAATGCCAGCGTGGTAGATGCGCAATGGGTGGTGGAATCTTATGGCTTGTTTCTGGGCGCGCTCATCCTGGTTGGCGGATCTATGGGAGACTTATTTGGCCGCCGCAGAATGTATCTGGCTGGAATATCTGTTTTCACGCTGGCTTCCGTTGCCTGCGGACTCGCTGCCAACATTCAACAGTTAATCACCGCGCGTGCCGTTCAGGGCGTTGGCGCTGCTTTTCTTGTCCCCGGCAGCCTGGCCTTGATTGGCGCTTCCTTCAATGAAAAAGACCGTGGCCGCGCCATTGGCACGTGGTCTGGCTTCACTGCAATCACTACCGGGTTTGGCCCCGTGCTGGGCGGCTGGCTGATTCAGCATGCATCGTGGAGATGGGCGTTCTTCATGAATGTTCCTATCGCAGTTGCAGTCCTTGTGATCTGCGTATGGCATGTGCCGGAAAGCAAACGTCCAGGCATAGGTCACATTGATTGGGCCGGAGCGCTTCTGGCCACACTTGGACTTGGTGGCATTGTCTATGCCCTTGTGGAATCTCCGGTTCTTGGCTGGAAGCAGCCTCTCGTCATTGTCCCGGCGATTGCCGGAAGCGTTTGCCTGCTCACTTTTCTACGCGTCGAATCACGCAGCAGTTCGCCCATGGTTTCCCTGAAGTTGTTCAAGTCAAAAACCTTCAGTGGTGCCAATCTTATTACGCTCTTTTTATATGCCGCTCTTGGCATCTTCTTTTTTCTGCTGCCGCTTAACCTGATTCAAGTCCAGGGATACTCGCCATCAGCAGCCGGCGCTGCCGGGCTCCCCTTCATTGTGCTCATGTTCTCGCTTTCACGATGGTCAGGTGGACTGGTAAATCAGTATGGTCCCAGGGCCCCATTAATTTTCGGACCTTTATTGTCCGCGGCAGGTTTTCTGCTTTTTGCGGTTCCATCACTCGGACATAGCTACTGGACAACTTTTTTTCCAGCCTATGTAGTGCTTGGCTTAGGCATGGCGATCACCGTGCCTCCGCTCACCACGATTGTTATGCAAGCCGTGGCCCAGGGCCATTCCGGCGCGGCTTCCGGGATCAACAACGCAGTTGCCCGCGTGGCCGGATTGCTGGCCATTGCGGTTTTTGGCGTAACTATGCTGGCTGCCTTTCAATCGTACTTGCACCGAGAGCTGGCCAGACTTTCCATTTCTCCCCAGGCACAACAGGAAATCCAGGAAAATGAACTTAAATTAGCGGCGCTCCCTTTGCCATCCAGTCTGGGAGCAGAAGATAGAGCGGCGGTGAAAGGCGCAATCGATCATGCATTCATATTCGGGTTTCGTCTTGTGCTGGTAATCTGCTCTGCACTGGCTGGAGTATGTGCAATATTTTCCTGGTTGCTGATTGAAGTACAAGCCACAAAAATCGCATACAGACAGTGAATGCCGATTAGGCCGCCTGGAGGTTCTCATTCACCTTGAGCACTACCATGGTAATGTCATCCGGCTGTGCCGCATCGCCGCACCACTCTTCAATCCCCTGGAGAATTTCATCGCGCGCCTTGGCGGCGGGTAAGTGGACTTTCGATTTCACCAGCGTAAGCAGGCGCTCTTCACCAAACTCTTCTCCCGCCATATTCACCGCATCAATGGCTCCATCTGTATAAGCAAATAAAAAGTCGCCCGAGTTGAGTTGGAATGAACTCTCCTGCACCGGAACATCCTGAAACAGCCCTAGCATCGGGCCGCCTGATTCAAGTTTCATGACTCCGTTCGTATGCGACTGTGCCGGGATTCTGGCATTGGGGGTACCTGAATGCAGAACAAATGGTGGATTATGGCCGGCATTGATAAAGCTCAATCTGCCGGAACTCTCATCATAAGCAGCATAGAACAGTGTGACATAGCTGGAGCTGCTGGTAGATGCAAAAAGCAAGCGGTTCAGTGACGTCGCCAATTGTGAAAGAGAGACCCGCAAGGATGATCCTGGCCCTGTGCTGAGCGCCTGGCTTCGCAAAAACGCATGGATCATAAATGTTAAGAGGGCGGCGGAAAATCCTTTTCCGGCAACATCAGCCACGGCCATGCCGATCTGCCCATTTTCCAATTGCAGGAAGTCATAGTAATCGCCGCCGACAAAGCCCGCAGGCTTGCAATATCCGCTGATCTCAACCTTGGGGGATTGCGGCGCGTCAACCGGGAAAAGATGCTGCTGGACCGAAGCTGCAAGCGCCATCTCATGCAGCATCTTTTCCTGGTCCACAATGCGTTCGACCAGATTTGAGTTATCGATCACCAGCGCCAACTGCTCGGCAATCGACATGAGCATCTTCAAGTCTTTATCGGCAAAATCAAAGCCTGAGTGCCGGGGCCCCAGCGAAAGGATGCCGGTAAGCTGCGCTTTGTTCCTGATCTGCACCAGCAGCCGCGAATCCAGTTGCTTTAAAACATTTCTTTCGGCCTCACGTTTGGGATTGTTCATGCCCTGAATGAATCCCGCAGCTCGCTGCCAGATGTCCAGGTCATCGCTTTGAATCTGCATTGGGGAATTCAGTTTGTTCAACCGGCGAACGACAAAAGCGTCCGGCGTAAGCAGAAGTACCTCTTCCCTGCTTGCGGCAATCTTCTCCGCCTGATCGGGAGGATCAAAAGAGGAGCTGCGCACAATAAAGTTTCCGGTCTCCTGGTCACGCACCAGGATTGCGACCTTTGCCACCGCCAGAGCATGGGCCACCGTGTTGACGCTGAACTTATAAACATCTGCCAGGTTATTTGAATGGCGGGCAGCATCTCCAAGCTCCAGAAGAATACGCTGATGGTCATACTCCACAGGCGAGGCTTTCCTGCGAAGGTCGGGCAGAATACGCTGCACAAAGAGGAAGTGAGAACCAGCTACCATGCAGGCTACCAGCACCACCAGCATGGCGTCTGCCCGTGGATGGATTTGGTCAAGAAACGCCCCGCGTGCTCCGGTAAGGCTAAAGGCCAGCAGCAAAAAAGCGCAGAGCAGCTCAATCAGCAGGACAGCTTCCGCAGAGATGACTCTGGGGCCTTTATTTCGTCTTTGGCGCCGCCGTGCCCGCATGGCCGCCATGAATGAAGCATACATTCTCATAAAAGGAGCTGGTTTTAAATCGAGAGGCTAAATCCTTTACCTCTCTATTCATAGCATAAGCGTATGCATTCCGGTGCATGGAGCCTTGGATGGGTTGAGATCCGCCACGATAACCTGGCAAGCTGCCGCATATCCGGATTACTTTCGTATTTCCTCTATCTGCCGGATGACACTAGAATAAGAATAGCGTCTAAAGAATGAGCATGGATCCCGTTGAACACAACCGCCAGGAACTGAGTACGCTAGGGCAAACACAGCCCGCCAGAAAACCGGGCTGGAGTCGTTCGCTCGTGGTTTCTACCAGCATCCATGTGTTGGTTCTGGCAGTCCTGTGCTGGCCTGCCATTCCGATTTTTATAAAACCCAGTTGGGTAGCGCACGGCGAGGGCGGCAATGCTACTCCTGTAGCCATATCTCTATATATTCCCAAAGATATTCAACAGGCCGTTCAAAGCCGGCCTTCTTTGCTATCGCTGCCTGCTTCGGCACAAAAAAAGCCACAGAAGACCAGGCTGCGCAAACGCTCGAACGTTCTGGAAGTGGAAAAGCCCACCACCACCGCTGAAGCCGGTTCAACATCCGGCTCAGCCTATGATGGGCCTATGACAGGCGATGAGGTCAAACCAGCTCTGCCGGTTACATTTCAGGACCTTAAAATTGGGCGTTCAGAGCTGCCCGGCGGCCTGCCAGGAGATGTAATTGTGGAGATCACAATTGATGCCCAGGGCAATGTGATTGAAGAAAAATTACTTCAAGGATTGGGGCATGACGTAGATGAGCGAGTGATTGCAGCGCTGCGCGACTGGCGCTTCCATCCCGCAACACGAAATGGCGTGGCTATTCCCTCCAAGCATGATGTCCATTTTCATTTCCCCAGCTAACTTCAAAGCTCCGGCCTGCTTATACATCGCCCCACGATATTCATCACACTTATCTAAGCCTTGTTCAGCGGCTCGTAGCTAGAAATTGGTTAAAGGCAGATCAAATTCAAGTTGATATATTCCTGAGCTACTGCTCTCCTAGTTGACTTTAGTGTTGTATAAAAAGCACCTTGCAAACTTTTGAAAACCAGCTGAGCTGGATTTTGGGTTAGTGGCGAAATCGGGATGGATGAAGCAAGCCTATCCAGCTATTTGATTGGCTTATCTCCAGCCGGGCCGATGCAAATTATATTTATTAGAAAAACAAATATAGAGGCTGTGCTACTCAGAAAATAGCGAAGATCAGGCTGAAACATCATCTACTCCTGAAAACTACAAAAACAGAAAAAAATAAAAGAATGTGCCAGTGAAACTTAATAGTCTATAGATTAGACCTTTTGTTAGAGGCCTAGTTTGGTGTTAGTAGGATGAATCAAAAGCTAAACGAAAGACAAATGGCAAAAAACTTAGACTATTTTGCCTTGCGGCTTATGTTATTCACTGTTAGCATTCTTGCGGAAGGAGCTATATGGATACGCAACAGATCATCTCGGAGTTAGAAGCAGAGAGGGACCGGCTGGAGCAGGCTATCTCCGCTCTCCGCGGTTCTATGGCAGGCAGTCGTAGCGTAGTCGGCCCCGGTAGAGGTAGAAGGGGACGGCGGCGTTTGAGTGCGGCAGCAAAACGTCGCATTTCTGAAATGATGAAAAAGCGTTGGGCCGAAAGAAAGAGAGCTGCTAAAGCAGCCTGAAAAAAGAGGCACGGGTAGAACAAGGTATAAAGAGGGCCGCCTGCAAAGGGGGCCCTCTTTGTTGTGATGGGCAAATCATCTTTTTGAATATTTATTCCACTAGCACTAGATGGCGGATACTGCTCATGTGAGTAGCCCGGCTTTCTTCTATAATGGCTCGGCTAGGTTGCGAATCGCCAATGAGGTGCAGATTTGCGATACGGAATTGTGCTGCTCTCCGCCCTGTTGATTGGAATGTCTTACTACGCTGCTGCTCAAGATCGTTCTTATGGCCGCTCCGTTGTCTTTACGGACCGCGGCATTGTCGCCACCAGCCATTATCTGGCTTCCCAGGCAGGAGCACAGATTCTGGCTCAAGGCGGGTCCGCCATGGATGCCGCCATCACCGCCAATGCTGTGCTTGGCGTGACCGAACCCATGATGAATGGCATTGGCGGCGATCTTTTTCTCATCTATTGGGACGCGAAAAGCGGCAAGCTTTATGGTTTAAATGCCAGTGGGTGGGCCCCGCGCAAACTAACCATTGAATTTTTGTCCCAGCATGGAATTACCTCCATGCCGCATGACGGCATTCACAGCGTCACGGTTCCCGGCGCAGTGGACGGCTGGAGCCAGGCGCATAAGCGCTTTGGCCGTCTTCCCTGGAAGGATTTATTTACCCCTGCCATCCAGTATGCCGAGCATGGTTATGCCGTGCCGGAGATGATCCATAGTTATTGGATAGCTGAAGAAGCAAAGCTACAGAAGACTGATGAATCCCGCAGGGTCTTCCTCCCAGGCGGGAAAATTCCTGAATTAGGATCACGGTTCACCAATCCTGACGTTGCAAAAGCGTTGCACCTGATCGCGGAAAAAGGCCGTGACGCTTTCTACAAAGGTGAAATCGCACAAGCTATCGTCAATACCTCAAACGCTTTTGGCGGCACCATGCAACTGGATGATCTTGCCGAATTTTCTTCCGAATGGGTTGAGCCTATTTCCACCGAATACCGGGGCTGGAAAATTTATG
>DASRCD010000223.1:0-3228 GCA_035653315.1 Candidatus Angelobacter sp. | reverse complement strand
CCTGCGTCATGCCCTGGAATTGTTTAATAGCAATGTCGATCTCGTCCCACTCTTCTTCCTGAATGGCCAGCATCAACATCATCAGGTTTGCGCCAACAGAAAAGTTTGCTGAGTCACCCGTGATCACAAAGGCTTCAAACTGGTCACCAATGCCACCGGTCTTGAGTGACTGCGTGACCATTTGCACAATATCGCCACCCAGGGCATTCATCTTGGTATGGAACTCAATGCAGCCCACGCCATCGCCAAGATCGATGAGCGAAGCGCCGGCATTTTTCTTGACTACGCCGTTGGATTTTTTGGCTGTCGCGACAGACCACACGCCTTCCGCAACCTTCACCGGCATGTATTTTCCGCTGCGAAGATCAAAGTAAGCACGGCCGGAAGACGATGACGGATCGTCTTTGTACCAGCTCTTTGCGCCTGTGGCCAAAAGTTTTTCCACGTTCGCCGCCACCGGCTTGCCTTCTTTTTTCATGCGGGCAACGGTCTGTTCCACGCCGGCCAGGTCCCAGACTTCAAATGGGCCAACTTCCCAGTTAAAGCCCATGCGCATCGCCTGATCAATCTCCACTATGGTGTCGGCAATTTCTGGAATGCGATTGGCGGAATAAGTCCAGAGATCAGAGAGAGTGGTCCAGATAAACTGCGTGGCTTTATCCCGCGGATCTCCCCCAAGAATGGTGCGCAGGCGCTCGCCCATGTCTTCAATATTTTTGGCCATCTCCAGCGCGGGAAATTTCGCCTTCTGCGTGGGATGGTATTCAAGCGTCTTCCAATCGATGGTCTGGCGCTCTTCCCCCTGCGGGCTTTTAACTTTTTTATAAAAGCCGGACTTTACCTTGTCGCCGAGCAGTTTTTTCTCCAGCATCTGCTTGAAGAAATCGGGCAGCTTCAAATCAGAGCGCTCGTCCTGCACATTTTTGCTGAAGTTGGTGACCACACTGTTGAGAACATCCAGTCCCACCAGATCGATAGTGCGGAACGTGGGGGCTTTGGTCCATCCGCCGCTTGAAGTGAGCGCGTCAACCTCTTCAATCGTCAGGTCCATTTTCTGCATGATGTTGAAGACGTTCAAACCTGCAAAGGTTCCAATTCGGTTGGCGATAAAGTTCGGCGTGTCTTTGGCAATAACAATCCCTTTACCCATGCGCACATCGCAAAAATGCGAGACGGCGGCAATAGCGGCAGGATCAGCTTCCGGCGTAGGGATGATTTCCAGCAAGCGCATATAGCGCGGCGGATTGAAGAAGTGCGTGCCGAACCAGTGTCGGCGAAAATCCTCGCTAAAGCCTTCTGCAATGCTGGCCACGGGTAACCCGCTGGTATTTGTAGTGATAATGCTGCCCGGCTTGCGTACGGCTTCCACTTTTTTGAGCAGGCTGCGCTTGATATCCAGATTTTCAGCCACAGCTTCAATGATCCAGTCAGCGTCAGCAATTAATTTCAGGTCATCATCAAATGTGCCAATGGTGACCAGCCGTTCCAGACCTTTTTCAAAAAACGCAGCAGGCTTGGATTTCACCGCGGCTTCCAGACCTCCGGCTACCAATTTGCGGCGTGCCGCCTTGTCCTGGCTCTGGGCTGCATCCGGCGTGGTGATGTCCAGCAGCACGCAAGGCACACCGGCATTGGCAAAATGGGCGGCAATCCGTGCGCCCATGGTTCCTGCGCCCAGCACGGCAACTTTATTGATTCGCTGATGCGCGGTCTTTGTCCCTGAATTTTGACCCTGTGTAGAAGGGCCATTAACGCGGGTTTGTGGCAGGGGAGGGGTAGCAACGTTGCTCATCTCAAGCATCTCCTGAAATTGGGTAGAGCGGGTGAGAAAACGAGACTAGAGACGTTCAAGATGATAGCAGTTTTCATCAATCCGTCCGTGGATATGGGGGATGACTAAAGTTAAAAGATAAACTGTGCCCGGTCTTTAAGATTATGTGAACCGGCCGCTCTTTCGCTGGCAAAAGGCAGGAAAGCCCACATGGATAGAGTAATGAATGAATGTTCATTCAGTCAAGTTGCTCTTTAGAACAGCGTGACTTTGCACTGGATTCAGGGCATAGCGGCCTTGGCGGCATCCACGCTGGGTATATAGATTGCCTTGCAGGTCCCGCTTGCATTGGTGAGCACCAGAGGACTTGATTCCGGCACCGCTTCAGCCAGGGTTCCGTGAGGCGGCACATGGTCTGGCGGTAAGACGCGCTGCCCATTTAACCCGATCACATAAACAGAAAGCGGCTCACTGGAACGGTTCTCAAACAGCACCATCGCCGCGCCAGCTACGTTGGGCCGTCGCAGAGAAGATTCACGGGCACAATCCACTGACGTGAGATTCGCCGCGGCAAAGCTGCCGCGTCCTGCTTCCCATGGGCCTTGAACCGTAGCCTCGGCTGAACGGCCACTCAGCGGGCTTGTGTATTTGAGCTTGCAAGTCTGTGTGCCTTTCATTTCTCCGGCTGTGATCGTTGCCTCAATGTGGCATCCGGTATCAGAGCGGCCAAAGATGCCGTTGGATCTGTCAAAGCTGATATGGTTTCCCGCCCGCCTCAGGTTGCTGATGAACCCTCCGCCCCAGCTCAAATCATTGCCCAGCGGCGTTGTGCAGGTGATTGCGTCAGAGCTTGAACTGCCTTCGGCAGCAAGGTAAAGCCATCCATGCGTAGAACAAATCCACGTGTGGCTGGAATCAAGCAGCCGGTAGGCGTGCGTAAGGTCAACCCATAAGCCATCAGTAGCGGCATTTGCCTGTGTGGCTTGTGCAGTGGCTTCCCCTTGCTGGGTAAAAAATTTGGTGAGGCAGACGATGGCCAGGAGCGCTACAGGCAGGATGCAGTGTTTCATCAAATCTCTCCGTGTCTTCAGGCAAAGATCAGTGGATGAAAGAATATAAACCAGGCCGCTTCCTTATCGCTGCTTTTCCTGCTGGGGCCTGCGTCTTAACCGGTGCAATGGCAATAGGGAGAACTTCTGAGGAAGTAATATATCGACTTTGTTTTCCGTGAAAGCACAACTATTGTCCAGTATTAATGAGACAGTACTATGAGCAATGTTGCCGCCATTAGATTTCCAAATGCATGGGCAATGATCCCGGGAACAAGGCTTTGCCGGCGGTTAGCTACCCAGCCCAATAGTAGGCCGAAAAGAACTTTATCGAGGATGCCGGCAACTGTTTGAGGGCCATGCGCGGCTGAAAAAGCCGCAGCCTGCAATATCAAAGCGCGCTCTGAA
>DASRCD010000222.1:0-9820 GCA_035653315.1 Candidatus Angelobacter sp. | reverse complement strand
CAGCGGCAAGGCCAGATTCAGCGGTGTCTGCCCGCCAAACTGAACAATCACACCTACCGGCGCGCCGCTGCTGGCCTCATGCTGATAGACAGAGAGCACGTCTTCAAACGTCAGCGGCTCAAAGTAGAGACGATCGCTGGTGTCATAGTCAGTGGAAACCGTTTCCGGATTGCAGTTGACCATGATGGTTTCATAACCATCATCATGCAGCGCGAAAGCCGCATGGCAGCAGCAGTAATCAAACTCAATGCCCTGGCCTATGCGGTTGGGCCCGCTGCCCAGAATCAGGATTTTCTTGTTCGCCGTTGGCGGCGCTTCGTCTTCTTCTTCGTAGGTCGAGTAAAGATATGGCGTATAGCTTTCAAATTCAGCGGCGCAGGTATCCACCAGCTTGTACACCGGGCGAATGCCATGCTCTTCCCGCATGCGCCGCACTGCCTGCACGCTGCTTCTCATGGAAAGAGCAATTCGCTCATCGGAGATGCCCAGGCGCTTGGCCCGGCGCAACTCTTCTTTAGTCAAAGGCACTGGTGGATGCTGTAACTCCTCTGCTTCTTCCGCAGTGATCTGAATATCCAGATGCTTTGCCTTGTTTATAATCTCATTCGTCAGCGACCCAGGTGAGCGCTTGAGCAGTTCCGCTTCCATCAGAGTAATTTCCCTCATCTGGTACAGGAACCACGGATCAATGCTGGTCATCTTGTGCAATTCTTTGACCGTCATGCCCTGGTGCAGCGCGTAACGAAGATACGTCAGCCGCTCAGGATGTGGCGTGACCAATCGCTGCGTAAGAATGCGCGGCTCAATTTTTTCTGCGCCAACTTTTTTGCCGGTCTCCAGCGAGCGAATGCCTTTCATCAGCGCTTCTTTAAAGGTCCGGCCGATCGCCATGGCTTCGCCAACGGACTTCATTTGTGGCCCCAAGCCTTCATCGGCGCCGGGGAATTTCTCAAATTGCCACTTGGGAATCTTGGCCACTACATAGTCGATGGTCGGCTCAAAGCATGCCGGCGTTTTCTTGGTAATGTCGTTCGAGATTTCATCCAGCGTGTAGCCGACTGCCAGCTTTGCGGCGATCTTGGCAATAGGGAACCCTGTGGCTTTGGAGGCCAGCGCCGAAGAACGAGAGACGCGCGGGTTCATCTCAATTACTACCATGCGCCCCGTGGATGGATTTACACCGTATTGAATATTGGAGCCGCCAGTCTCAACGCCAATTTCGCGGATGACTTTAATGGACGCATCACGCATGCATTGATATTCGCGGTCCGTGAGGGTCTGCGCCGGGGCCACCGTGATGGAGTCGCCGGTGTGCACGCCCATGGGATCAAAATTTTCAATAGAGCAAACAATGATCACGTTGTCCGCCAAATCGCGCATCACTTCCAGTTCATATTCCTTCCAGCCCAGGACCGATTCTTCAATCAGGACTTCATGCACGGGTGAAAGATCAAGGCCGCGCGCCAGAATTTCCAGAAGCTCCTCACGGTTATAAGCAATGCCGCCACCGCTGCCGCCCAGCGTGAAGGAAGGTCGTGCCACCAGCGGAAAGCCGATCTTGCTGGAAAAATCCAGGCCATCTTTCAGGTTGTTCACCAGCGCGGATTTTGGCACGTCAAGCCCGATGCGCGTCATGGCGTCTTTAAAAAGCAGCCGGTCTTCCGCCATTTTGATGGCGCGAAGCTGCGCGCCGATTAATTCAACACCGTACTTATCCAGAATGCCGGAATCCGCCAGCTCCACCGCAAGGTTGAGCGCCGTCTGCCCGCCAACTGTAGGCAACAAGGCAAACTTGCCCGGCTGCCCGCGCAGCATTTCAGATTCCTGGCGGATAATTTCTTCCAGATACGTTTTGGTCAGCGGCTCAATATAGGTGCGGTCCGCCATCTCCGGGTCGGTCATGATGGTGGCCGGATTGGAATTAGCCAGCACCACTTCATAGCCTTCCGCTTTGAGCGCCTTGCAGGCCTGCGTGCCGGAGTAATCGAACTCGGCGGACTGGCCAATCACAATCGGCCCGGAGCCGATGATCAGGATTTTCGAGATGTCATTTCTGCGGGGCATAGATGGTTATTTCACTTCCAAATGATTCTTTCGCACTACTTTGGCGATCTTTGGCTCATCGTCCATCAATGTCTTGTATATCCAGCGATAATGATCGCCTTTCCAGAATTTCATGACGTCATTCGTACGGCTCTGTCCCATCAATGCCCGATCAGCCTGCAGTTCAAGATAGCAGTCAACCAAGTGCATGTAAGTAGATTCCTCACTATCACCTCCGTCAGGATTGCCTACTGGAACCTTCGGATACATTTTTCGTAGAGCGTCTTCCGCTTTCTTGAGCCGTTCAGGATTGGCATCCAGCCACCAGTGTAGTTGCTCATGTACATAAGTGGAGAGCAGGAGATCATCTGAATCGAAATGCCGGGTGCTCAATGTCAGTACCGGATGACTATGAGGAGGCACCCTTGCAGCAATCACAACTTTGCGAGTAAAAGTCCATTTGCTTAGATCGTGTTCCTGCAGAATTTTTTCCAGTTGTACCTTGGTCTTTTGCTCCCGGTCTTCATCATTGTGTTGCAACTGAATATCAAGGGCCGGTGATGCAAATATGAGCGCCAATAATCCGGCAAAAGCAGAATGCAGCAATGCGCTCATTTCCCCTTCCACTCCTCTATCAGCCCCATGGAATTCGCCAGCACCACCTCATAGCCTTCAGCTTTGAGCGCCTTACAGGCCTGCGTGCCGGAATAATCGAACTCGGCGGACTGGCCAGTGACAATCGGCCCAGAGCCGATGATCAGGATTTTCGAGATGTCATTTCTGCGGGGCATTATTTTCCAAATTCACTTTGCTGCATTCATTCGTCGATCCCTGTACTCCCAGCTTAACAACAATGTCTCCATTGTGATCATCCGGAGCAAGCAAATTGAGAGGCTGTCTTAGAAGCGTGAACCCGGGGCTTGCAAGTTGCAGCGTTACCTTTTCCATCACATCAGAGGGCAGTGTTGCAATTCCGTCAGTATCGGTAGATCCTTCTGCCAGAAATTTGCCGCGTTGGTCCACTAACGCATATTTGGCGTTCCTGATCGTGGTCCCAGAAAAAGAGTCGACAGTTTTTAGCCGCCTTGAAGTTACCGAAATAATATTCGGGACTGGACAAGCGTCATACCGGATGCCGCAACTCGACATTGCCAGCCGTAAAGAAAGTGGTTCGGACGAATCGGGCTCAGAATTCCCAAGTTCGATCGGAATGTCACCTTCGACTTGCCAATATTCACTAACTTTTTTTTGTTGTCCCCGAATCCTGAGAATGTAAATTCCAGGCTTGGTTTCCTCGAAATGGAAACGGCCCTCAGTTCCAGTATCTTGAACGGCCAGTGGTTCGTAGGCACCAGCGGTCCACAATTCAACGTGAATATTTTCAAACGGCATCCAGGGATTATTGCTGGACAACTCTCCAGTTAGAGTTTTTGCTTTCAGAATTTTCATCGACCGCGAAAATGGCCACTCCAGTTCTATCTGGCTACTTCGCTTTGTCCGCTTTGCTGAAACTTCTGCATACACAGCACTGCCTGCTCCGGGCCCTTTAGTTTCCACCAAATAACGGCCTGGCCGCAGGTTGTGAATCTCAACTGCGCCATCACTTCCGGTTGCCAGCACTTGAATGGGATTCCATTCCTCCGCGTCAGACTTCCTGTCCAAATCTGCTTCGTCGTAAACTTCCAACTTAATACCGGGAACAGGCGTGGCACCGTGCCGCACAATCACAAGAAAATCTGGAGATACATGAACCGTGAATAAAGAAACCGAGCATGCGTCGGCTTGCCATGGAAGCGCCATGTACAGGAGAACACCTGCTGTCAGACAAGCCAACGAGATGTTCAGCCTTGTTCTCATTTCCCCTTCCACTCCTCCATTAGCTGCATGAAATCTTTGAACAGATAATGTGAGTCGTGCGGGCCGGGCGCGGCTTCCGGATGATATTGCACTGTGAACAGCGGCAGCGTGCGATGCCGCAGGCCTTCCAGCGTATTGTCATTCAGGTCAATATGCGTCTTTAGAATTTCCGATTCCTTGAGCGAATCAGGATCGACGGCAAAATTGTGGTTATGGGCCGTGATCTCAATCTTGCCCGTTTCCAATTGCTTAACCGGATGGTTGCCGCCGTGGTGCCCAAATTTCAATTTGTATGTTTTTCCGCCCAGCGCCAGGCCAACAAGTTGATGACCAAGACAGATGCCAAAGATCGGCGTCTTGCCCATCAGGCGGCGAATGTTATCGGCGGCGTAAGTGCATGGCTCAGGGTCGCCTGGTCCGTTGGAGAGAAATACGCCGTCAGGATGAAGCGCCATCACGTCTTCCGCGCTGGTCATGGCCGGAACCACGGTCACACGGCAGCCCTGATCGACGAGCATCCGCAGAATGTTCTGCTTGATGCCGAAATCGTAGGCCACCACATGCTTGCTTGGCGGCAGGTCTTTTACGCCCACAACTTCCGTGGGCTCGTGCGAGCGTGTGCCGGTTTGCCATTGATAACGCTGCTTGGTGGTCACAACTTTGGCCAGGTCCGTGCCGTCCATTTTGGGGATGGCGCGGGCTTTGGCAATAAGCTTTTCCGGGTCAGTTTCAATGGAAGAGATCACGCCTCGCATCACGCCGTGCGTGCGCAGGTGGCGCACCAGAGCGCGGGTATCAATATCGGCAATCACAGGAATCTTGAATTTTTCCAGATACTCGTCTGTGACCTGCTGTGAGCGCCAGTTTGAGCTGATGGGAGAAAATTCGCGGACGACCAGGCCTTCAATAAAAGGATGCGTGGCTTCGTTATCGTCAGGATTGGTGCCGTAATTCCCGATCTGCGGGTTGGTAAGGACAACAATCTGTCCTGCGTATGAGGGATCGGTGAAAATTTCCTGGTAACCGGTAATGGAGGTATTAAAAACTACTTCTCCGTAGCATTCGCCTTTCGCGCCATGGCCTATGCCGCTGAAGATTCGTCCATCTTCCAGCGCAAGGATTGCATGCATCGGAACTCCGAAGGGTGGATTTTGATAATTTTATCACTTCCAGAGATGACGGAGAAGGCGTGTGGCTGTGGATAAGAGGGCAAAAACCAGCTTGCATGCTTTCTGGCGACGCAGTTCTTTTCCCTCCCGATGTGCCATTCCAAGCGACCCTCAAACTTCCGCAGCAAGCTTCAACAAAGCTTCCGTTGCGGCCGAGGAATCAGCTCCTGCTGCCTACATGTGCTTGAAGATCAGCAGGGCAGATCCTTCACCGTCGCACAAGCACTACATTCGAACATAACGTTAACCTTGCGCCGGTTCAGGATGACGTCTTCAGGAGGGATGGATTTCAGGAGATGGTGTAAAACGCTCTTTTAAAAATTACGCTTCGCCACTCCAGATGATCTAAAATCAAGCCTCGCCATGCCTGACTCCCTCACTGCTCAACCGACTGCAATGGAAAAGAACGGGGCCAGTTCCGGCCCGCAGGTGAATGTGTTTGCCGTGCACGGCGTGGAGCCGGAAGTGCAGGCCTATGCCATGGCCAAGTATTCGCGTTCGGCGCTTTCGATGAAGGAATCGCTCAAGGAGATCAGCGAGCAGAAAGCCGAGCAGTTTCTCAACACGTTTTATTTCCAATATGGCCACCGTTCCATTGCTGACCTGGCGCATTTGGCATTTGCCATTGAAAAGCTCTCCATTCTTGCGGCCATAGTTCTGGTTGACGAGCAGCGATGGGACGGGCAGGAGCGCTCCACGCGCTACCAGAATTTTAAAAAGAGCGGCTACTTTATTCCTGATTTTAGCGGCGATGCAGCGCTGAAAACAGAGTACTGCGCGACCATCGATTTTCTTTTTGGCGAATATGACGCGTTCACGCAGGAGATGCTCCGCTATTACGTGGAGCGCACGCCGTGTCCTGAAGGCATGGCGGAAGACCAGTACACCCGCACGTTGCGCGCGCGGGCCTTTGATAATTCGCGCTATTTGCTTCCGCTTGCCACCAATACGTCGCTGGGGCAGATCGTAAACGCCAGGACTTTAGAGCAGCAGATTTCCCGCTTGCTTTCCAGTCCATACGCTGAAGTCAGGCATCTGGGCAAGTTGTTGAAAGATGCAGCGCGCGATGCTTCTTACAACGTGCAGGCTGATTCGTTGCGCTCGCTGGTGGAAGAAATCAAGGCCGCCAATCCTGAGCTGGGCGCAAAGGCGGAGCAGCAATTGCTGCGTCCTACAAAAGTTGCGCCTACCCTGGTGAAGTATGCCAACAGCAACAACTATGAAATTCATACCCGTAAAGAACTGGAACATGCGGCTGCGGAATTGATGGAAGGCCTGCCGCTAGCTCCGGCTCCGCTGGTGGATCTGGTGGAAAATGGGCCGCTTGAAGTTGAGATTGCGGCAACGCTGCTTTATTCCGCCAGCCATTATTCTTATCGTCAAATCAAAGATCGCGTACAGGCGCTTACGGCGGCACAACGGAATGAGATCATCAGCCTTGGCATGAAGCATCGTGGTCCGTATGACGAGCTGTTGCGATCTTTCCATTCCGGCCAGCAGTTTAAATTCGACATTCTTATGGACATTGGCGGCTTTCGCGATATGCACCGCCATCGCCGCTGCACGCAAATTGAGCAGGGCTTTACCCGCCATCATGGTTATGACACGCCGCCCGACGTTGTTTCAGCGGGTCTGGAGCAGCGGTACAAAACGGCCATGCAAAAGGTTTGTACTGCTTCCGCAAAGTTCGGAAAAACCGTTCCGGAAGCCGGTCTCTACCTGCTGCCCATGGCATTTCGCAAGCGCACGCTTTTTAAAATGGATTTTGCCGAAGCGTTGTATATCTCCGAATTGCGTAGCGGCCCTGCCGGGCACTTTTCCTATAGAAATGTGGCTTATGCCATGTATGAAGAGGTGGCGCGGAAGCACCCGGCGCTGGCCAGCTATTTCCGCGTTACTGATGTAAACCAGCCGGTTGACCTGTTAAAAAGGTAGTCTGGGCAAGCGAATCGTAAGTCATTTCAGCAACATGGGATACAAATGTACGCTGTTTACCCTAAATATCGCACTAAGATTTATGCAAAGTTTTAGCTGGTTTCCCGCCTTTCCATACAAAAATAAACATTTACGCCGAGTGACTAAAATCACTAACGCTTTTGCGCCATTCCGCTGTAAAATTCTCTAACAATTAGCCAAGTACGTGCTCTTATCCCCCTCCGGCAGAAAGTGTGTACCCCGCCGGGAGCCGCGTGGTCCATTTTTGATCCTTGGAGACTGATTCGCTTGCTCGAATCGATGCAAAAGATCGCCATTTTATATGACGCCAGTCAGGCGATACTTTCTACTTTCGACCTGGATGAGGTGCTCAATCGCATTCTCACCATCATTCGCGATTTTTTTGAATTGCAGAATGGCTCAGTTCTTCTGTTGGACAAGAACCGGCAGGAGCTTCAGGTCCGCGCGCATCTGGGAAAGAGCAATCTTGAGATTGGATACCGGATACCCAGCGGCGTTGGCCTTACCTGGGCGGCGGCAACACTGAAGCGCCCAATCTATGCTCCAGATGTAACAAAAGACCCGCGTTACCTGCAGAGAGTAGATGAAACCCGCTCGGAGGTCGCCATTCCTCTGCTGGTGCGGGATGATGTTGTAGGCGTGCTGGACTTTCAAAGCGAACAGCTCGACTATTTCGACACAGAAAAAATTGATCTGCTGACGTTGTTCTCCACGCAAGCCTCCATGGCACTGGAGAATGCGCGCCTCTATTCCGCCGAACAACGCCGTTCAGAGCAGCTTGAGGCCATCAACGCCATTGCCAAGAAAACCACCCGCGTCCTTGACTTGGACGAACTTCTCACCATTGTTTGCCGGCTGCTGCTGGAGTGGTTCCGCATTGATCACGTTGCGGTGCTGCTGGCGGAAGGCGAGACTTTGCGCATACGCGCTTTTGAAGGGCATTTGACGCCTACCCTGGCCATGGGATCTGTTCTTACGCCCGGCGCGGGCCTGGCAGCGCGCGCCCTAACTTCAGGCCGAAGCGTGATTGAAAATGACGTAAACAACGTGGAAGGTTATATTCCCGGCTTTGCGGAAACGCGCTCGGAAATGTGCGTGCCGCTAATCATTTTCGGCGAGAAGCTGGGCGTTCTGGCGCTGGATAGTGCGCAAAATGATGCCTTTGATACGGACGATATTCAGCCGCTGGAGTCAGTAGCGGACATTTGCGCCGCCGCCATCCAAAACGCGCATAACTTTGACCGCATGAAGCAGCTTGTGTATGTAGATGGCCTGACCGGCATACATAATCGCCGCTACTTTGAAATGCGCATTGTGGAAGAACTGGAGCGCGCGGGCCGTTTCCATGGACGCATGTCCATCATCATGGTGGATATTGACCACTTCAAAAAGATGAATGATGAATTCGGGCACCTGCTTGGCGATGAAATGCTGCGCTCCGTCTCATCCATTCTGAAACAGCAGCTTCGCAAAATGGACATGGTTTGCCGCTATGGTGGCGACGAATTTGCCATTGTGGTGCCGGAAACTTCAGGCGAGAGCGCGATGCGGGTCGCGGAAAAACTGCGCCGCCAGGTGGAAACGCATTATTTCCCCGGCGTGCCGCGCCCGGTAAGCATCAGTTGCGGCGTGGCAGACTATCCCACGCACGGCGTAACGCGCGATGAAGTGGTAGCCGCAGCAGACAGCGCTCTTTATCTGGCCAAACAGGCTGGACGCAACAAAGTGGCCACGGCACAGGTTAAAAAGGAGCTTTCCGCTTCAAGATAATTTTTCAGCAAGGGATCCATGAGTACCAGCACCCAGGTCACGGCCAGTCCGGCAAAGATCACCGCAAAGATCGCAAGCATCCACATTGATCCTGCGTGCAATACGTTCCTTAACGATTGCTTCAGGCAATTTGGAATCAATGTGGTGCCTTTGCAGGATGATCCAATTACGCTGCTCAACCGGCAAAAGTTTGAGGCCTGCGTGCTCCGGCTTTACGATCCTGATGCGGACAAGATCCTGAAAGCGGCACGCAATTCCGCCTCCAACAAACGGCTGGTGCTTTACGGAATTGCGCGGAACACTCAGGAAGCGCTGCGCTACTCTGCTTATGGGATCAATGCCGTTTTAGATGAGCCGCTCGACCGGCAAAGTGTTCTTAAAGTGGTGCGGGCCACTCATTTGCTGGTTATTCATGAGCTGCGGCGCTATATCAGGATACCTGTGGCAACGCAGGCTGAAATTGATACCGGCAATCATGTTCCTATATCGGTTACTACCGTGGAGGTCAGTTCCGGAGGGATCTCCGTCCGCAGTAACACGCAGCTTCCCCGGTCAGATGCTATTCGCCTGAATCTCAGCCTTCCCGGGCTGGACCGGATCAGCCTGCGGGCCTTTGTGTGCTGGTATCGCGAAACGGACAAAGTCTATGGCCTGCGCTTTGACTCCAGCGATGAGCGCCGCCTGAAAGTCCGGGGCTGGATCGACCAATATTTGGAAATTGTGTAACCTTAGGGCACTCCCAGCGTATAACATCCGAGGCAGGTCTCTCTCTACATGCAAACCATTGAACTGAATCAAGTTCGCAAATCCTACGACAAATTTGTGGCCGTAAACGACCTCTCATTCAACATTCCACAGGGGGCGGTTTTTGGCCTTCTTGGCCCGAACGGTGCAGGGAAGACCAGCACCATTCGCATGATGATCGGCATTACGGTGCCGGATTCAGGCAATATCAGCCTGTTTGGCAAACCATTTGAACGCAAGAGCCTGCATAAAGTCGGCTATTTGCCGGAAGAACGTGGGCT
>DASRCD010000221.1:0-4236 GCA_035653315.1 Candidatus Angelobacter sp. | reverse complement strand
AAGGCCGCACGCTTTCCTGGAAGAGTTCAGGCTTGCTGGGCTTCCGTGGGTCGCGCAAGGGCACGCCGTTTGCCGCACAACAGGCTGCCATGAACGCCGCCAGTCAGGCGCGCGACCACGGCATGCGCACCATTGAGGTGCGCGTAAACGGTCCGGGGTCAGGACGTGAGTCGGCAATTCGCGCACTGGCAGCCGCCGGCTTGGACGTGAAGACCATTAAGGACATCACGCCCATTCCGCACAACGGATGCAGGCCGCCAAAAAGAAGGCGCGTTTAAGTTTGGCTTAATTAAGATTGATAATTGCGGAATCGGGTAATCGGGTAATTGAAAACCGGCGAACGCGGTTTCAAAAATTACCAAATTACAAAATTACCCGATTACAAATCTGAACCGGACCGGGATGAAGGGACACACCTCCTGTAAACCGATCGTCACTCGAATAGGAGATTACAAGGAATGGCACGTTATAAAGGTGCAGTTTGCCGCCTTTGCCGTCGCGAAGGCATGAAATTGTTTCTGAAGGGGGCCAAGTGCTTCACTGATAAGTGCCCCGTGGAAAAGCGCAACTTTGCTCCCGGCCAGCATGGCAAGGACCGCAAGGCCAAGGTGGTTGGATATGGCCTGCAGCTCCGCGAAAAGCAAAAGACCAAGCGCATGTACTTTACGCTGGAAAACCAGTTCCGCAACTACTTTGAAAAAGCCGCGCGCAAGCCCGGCGTTACCGGCGAGCTGCTCCTGCAGCAGTTGGAGCGCCGTCTGGATAACGTGGTTTACCGCCTTGGCTTTGCTACGTCACGCCGCCAGGCAAGGCAGATTGTCCGCCATGGCCACATTGACGTGAATGGACGCCGCGTGAACATTCCATCGTTCCAGGTGAGCGCCGGGGACGAGATTGTGGTGCGTGAGAAGGCCAAGAAGTTTACCGTGATTGAAGGCGCGCGCGACTACTCAAGCCATCAGCCTGTTGTTGGCTGGCTGGAAGTGGACCGCGACAACCTGAAAGGCCGCGTACTGTCATTGCCGAAGCGTGAAGACATCAATGCGCCGGTCAATGAACAGTTGATCGTGGAACTTTACAGCAAATAATTGAGCGATTGGCGGGCTTTGTGCCCGCCGAAGCGCCTGATGAATCAAAGCTGTGGAACGGAGCATCTAAAAAGTTCCGCTTGATTCATCAAACAAAAATTTAATTTCGCCAAGAAGCCGTCAGCCCTCGTTGCCGGCTTCGCAATTGCCCGCACCAGAACCGCCTTGTGGCCGCCCAGCCCATGCGCCAAACGGAGCGGAGTTGAAAGGACAAAAACGAATGGTTCTCTGGAGAGGTTTCCAAAAACCCAAGCGTCTCGCCACGGACACCGAGACACTCACTGACAAATACGGCCGTTTTTACGCTCAGCCTTTTGAGCGTGGATTCGGCACCACCATTGGCAACGCCCTGCGGCGCGTGCTGCTCTCTTCCATTGAAGGCGCGGCTGTTACCGCCGTGAAAATTGAAGGCGTGCTGCATGAGTTTCAGTCCATCCCCGGTGTAGTGGAAGACGCAACCGATATTATCCTTAACCTGAAACAGGTCCCGTTCAAGCTGAACGGCGACGGACCCAAAGCCATTTACCTGAAAGCCGAGCAGCCGGGCGTTGTGACTTCCGGCATGATTGAAGCTGACGGCGACGTGGAAATCCTGGACAAGAACGTTTACATTGCCACGGTTTCTGAAGGCGGCAAGCTCGATATGGAAATGCGCCTGAAACGCGGACGTGGCTATGTGGCAGCCGACAAGAACTTTGACGAAGACCTGGGCCTTGGTTTTATTCCCATCGACTCAGTCCATTCTCCGGTGCGCAAGTGCAATTACACCGTGGAAGCAGCGCGTCTTGGCCAGATTACCGATTACGACAAGCTGGACATTGAAATCTGGACCAATGGCTCCATTGCCCCGGCGGATGCGCTTGGCCTTGCCGCCAAGCTGCTCAAAGACCACATGACAATCTTCATCAACTTTGAAGAAGAGCTGGAAACAGAGTCGCGTGGCGAAGAGAAGCCGCTGATCAAGAATGAAAACCTGAACCGCTCCGTGGAAGAGCTGGAGCTTTCCGTGCGCAGTTACAACTGCCTGAAGAACGCCAATATTCAGTCGATTGGCGAACTGGTGCAGAAGACCGAAGCCGAGATGCTCAAGACCAAGAACTTCGGCCGCAAGTCGCTCAATGAAATCAAGGAAATTCTTGCTTCCATGGGGCTTTCACTGGGCATGAAGATTGATGATCAGGGCAACGCGGTTCCCGGACCAACCAGCCAGATGCCTTCCGCCATTCCCATGGGCGGAGGTGGTTTTGGTGAAGGGGACGGCGAAGGGCCGGAGTTTTAAAAGCATTGATGATCGGGAGATCTGGTGAATACCGAGTTTCCCGATCATCAGCAATTTTTGAAATTTAAAATTTGCAATTTATAAATTGAAGGAAACAGTCATGCGTCACCAGAGACATACAAAGAAACTAGGACGTAACACCAGCCATCGTCGCGCTCTGCTGCGCAACCTGGTGACCTCACTCATTTTGGAAGAGCGGATTGAAACCACGCCGGCCAAGGCCAAAGCCATGCGTCCGCACGTGGAAAAGATGATCACTCTGGGCAAGCGTGGCGATCTGGCGGCACGCCGTCTGGCCGGCAGCTATCTGCTCACGCGCGAATCGGTGAGCCGCTTGTTTGATACCGTGGCTCCGCGTTTTGGCGACCGACAGGGCGGCTATCTGCGCATTATCCATAAAGGATGGCGCGCGGGTGATGGCGCGGCAACCTGCTTTATTGAACTGCTTGGCAGCGAGAAAGTGATTGAAGCCAAGCGCGCCAAGCGAGCGGAGATCCGCAGCAAGCGCCAGGAAGAAATCCGGAAGCAGATGGAAGAAGAACAACAGGCAGCAGCTGCGGAACAGGGCGGCGGCGAGGGTGAAAAGTAGTAGAGACAGCCGTTCAGCGCTTCGATCCTACCTTCATAAAGGCAGGCTGCCACTGTTGGCAGCCTGCGATTCATTTCATTCGGGACCACAAGGTCCAGTGGATCCATCACTACCGTGGCAGACGTTACAATCCGCCCCGACTGTGCCACAATGGCCAGCGCTTGTGGCGGTACTGCAAAACTTCACCTGACAAAAGAGAGACGAGGCTTTTGCCCGATCAGCCGTCATGTTCAGAACAGAGGCCAAGCCAAGCGCGAGCACTGCAACCTTGAAAAGCATTTTTGTATAGTGCATCTTTGAAGCTCCTTTACAACTTTCCACTAGCCTATATCTCAAGAAAACGGGAGCAACGGCAGAACCATGGTTTTCTTGTTTCCGAAAATGGGCGAAAAAATCCCGTTTTAGAACACTTCAAGTTTGCTTCGTAAATTATCTACAAAGGCCTGCCCAGCCGGGTGATGTGCTATACGATTTTGTGATCCCAATGCTTAGCGCACAGTGGCCTGCTCTAGCTGGCACGGGCGCAACAGCGTGGGGTAATAGAAATTGGTCTTTTTATGGATCTTCGCGGCGGGGCCGCGGAACAGCACTTTCCATTGGCGAGGGCGATTCATGTCAGCCGGAAGCTTGACTTGCAGCAGGTAACCAGCCCAGCCAAAACGGATGAGAGAAGGAACGTACTCGCTCAACAATCCGCCGGTTTCCTGCGTAATGCGCTCCAGAACGGTCTTTTCCAGCGAATGCGAACTCCAGACAAAGTCGCGTTCCACGCGGCTGGGATGCTGCCGCCGCATGATGAAGAGCCGCGTTCCGGTGGAAAGAAATTCTTTCTCAATGTCCTGCGCGCTATGGCGGCTCTTGTCGTCATAAGGTTCACCTACCAGCAGAATGGTGTCACCCGGTTGGTGAGCGCCAAAGAGCGCGATTGCCTGATGCAGCGCGTCCCACATGGCCACGCGTTTTCCCAGAGATGAAGCTTGCTCAATCACATCATTTACTTCATCGGCGCGCTTTTCCGGATCGTCGGCAAATCCCTTGGTAAACAGCGCTTTTTCCGAATAAATTCCAAAGGCCACCGGCTTGCCTTCCGGCGCGGTGCGCGCCTGCCGGGTAACCATTTCTACAACGTCAGCCAGCTTGTCGCTTTTTTCCGCGCCATCGGTTTCCACCAGGATCAAAAGCCGATTGCTGAATTTGCGGGTGAAATCCACCACCGGCAAATCCCGTCCGGACATACGCACCTGAATGTCTTCGGCTTTGAGGTTCTCAAGTTCATTGGT
>DASRCD010000220.1:0-5922 GCA_035653315.1 Candidatus Angelobacter sp. | reverse complement strand
GAGCATAATCACAAGCGTGATAAGAACAATGCGCTCACGGCCCTTGCGCGTGCTTTGAAAGCGCTCCAGCAAGCCGGTGATCACGCGATTACAAAGCAGGTTGAAAATGGCAAAAAGCAAAAAGGCAAAAGCAGCTGGAATGGCCCATTCCGGCTGGCGAATCCTGATGGCCAGCCATACGCAGAAGAGCCAGAAGCAGCAGGCGAGAGCGATAGGATCCGACAATCCATAAACTGTATTGAGAAGAAAATACAGGCGGAGAGAAATGGGATAGCGCGCAACTTCACGGAAGTTCAGTCCGGGGGAAAAGCCTTCAAAGAGCGCGGGCGCAAGCTGCCAGATAAAAAACAAAATAAATAATAAGAGGTCGAGCAGGTCAGGCCGCTGGGCTTCCAGTAATGCATAGGCGCCGCCAAAGAAACCTGTGCTTACCAAAAGCACAAAACCGCCAGCGAAGACTCCACCAAGCATCTGCATACCCACTTCAGCGCGGCGGGCGCGGCGGCGCATGGCATTCACAAACAATTGCCAGCGCAGATGCAGCAGCAGGATGAAGTGATTGTTGGAATCGGCTAGAGCCAGGAGAGCACCTCCGGGTCTTGTTTGGCGCCACCCACCACTTGTAGAAAAATCTCTTCCAGCGTGAGCGGTGAAGCATCATGCCCGGTAACCTTCACGCCGGTGCGCAATTCTTCCAGAGAACCGGATGCGACGAGGCGTCCGCTTTGAATAATGCCGATGTGGGTGCAGAGACGCTCCACAACTTCCAGCACGTGCGAAGTAAGAAAGACAGTGCCGCCATGGGAGATGAACCGCTGCAAGAGGCGCTTTAAGGTGGTTGCCGCGATGGCGTCAACGCCCTCGAAAGGCTCATCCAGAAAAAGTATTTCCGGGCCATGAATCACGGCGGCGGCCAAGGCTGTTTTCTTCTTCATGCCGTGGGAATAGTCGGCCACAAGCTTGTCCGCTGAGTCTGTAAGGTCCATGAATTCCAGCAGTTCAGCAGTGCGCTCGGCGGCCTGGGCGCGGCCCAGTCCGTACATGCGTCCAACAAAGTTCAGGAGTTGTGCGCCGGTGAGTCTCTCAAATAATGCCAGACCTTCCGGCACCACGCCGATGCGACGCTTGATCTCCACGCTATCCAACGCAAGGTTGCGGCCAAGAATACTGATTTCGCCACTGGTAGGGCGCAAAAGCCCGGTAAGCATTTTGATGGTGGTGGATTTCCCTGCTCCGTTCGGACCTAAAAAGCCGTAGAACTGCTGCTTCTCCACGGCGAGGTTTAGATCATCTACGGCGACAAGGGCATCGAAGGTCCGTCGCAGATGCAGGGTTTGTAAAACGGTTTCAGCCATGCGGGGCCAGTTCCAATTCAGTCCGGTGAACTAATAAAAGTTTACAGCACTTAACCATTAAGACTGCACAGCATTCATGTGCTTACGATTGTGGGCGACCTTCTGAACAAAAATAACGTCAAAGGATATGCAGTCCGATGGCGTTTAAAGTTCCATGATCTCAAAATGCGCAAATCCGAAATGTTCGAAGATGTTGATGCGTCTGGATGGCGGGAGATTTTACGGCTTCCCCACCGACAACAAAAATATTGAGCACTTCTGGTTATGTGGAAATTGCGCCAGAACCTTTACCTTGCGCTATGAAGAGGGGCAAGTGCTGCTTTCGACCAAGAAGAAAAAAATTGCTTAATGGGAAACGGACATAAAGACCATAAAAGGCAGACTCGCTATCTAAATTAGATCGCTAAATAATGAGCTGTTGCCGCAGCAGCTTCGCCCTATCTATTTACTCTCTTGATCCGCTTTTCTGAAGTTGGAAGCCCTGAATAATTCTTTTGCTTTTGCAGCTGGCTTGCGCAATCATCAAGTGCTTCCGCCACTGGCGCGCTGGGAACATTCATGCGCTTGTGCCGATCCGAAAAACGCACCACAAGATGTCGGATTGGCTTGGGTCGCCTTGGGATGAATTGGGTTAAACCAAGGGGAGAGGGTATCCCTGCTGACCTTTATACAGCGATGAGATTGTATGATTGGGAAGACAAGCCCTTGTTTACCGATTCGGGCCGGTACACAGGAAATGGCGTACGGTGACGTTGACATATTTGCGTCAACTTAGGTATTCTTAAAACTTCACTGCTCTGCAGTTGGCCCGCCTTGTGTCTTCCCTTCAGGAAGGTTGTAAGTGGCGTCATCGAGCGGTCTTTCTTAGTGCTTTTATTCTCAGGAGTTTGGAAATGGTAACCCGTTTTCCAGGCGGGCAGGAAATTGCGCGCAAATGGTTTGTGGTGGATGCCCAAGGGCAGACACTGGGCCGGTTGGCCTCGCGCGTAGCCAGCATTCTGGCTGGTAAAGAAAGCCCCCTTTACACACCGTTTATTGATGCCGGGGATCACGTGATTGTGATCAACGCCGGCAAGATCCGCATTACCGGCATGAAGTCTGAGCAGAAGATTTACCGGCATTACACCGGCTTCCCGGGCGGATTGCGGGAAGAGCAATTCCGCAAGCTGTTTGACCGGCGTCCAGACCGTATTGTGCAGGAAGCGATTCTGGGCATGCTGCCCAAAAACAAACTGGGCCGCGCCATGGGCAAAAAGCTGAAGGTTTACGTCGGCGACAAGCACGATCACCAAGCCCAGAAGCCAGAGGCGCTGGAACTGGCAGGTCGCAAGCAGGCGTAGGATTTTTGATAGCAGCCGAGGGCGGCTGCTATCCACAAGTTTAGATTTTTGCGCAGGCGAGGGCGCCTGCGGTCCAAAGAATCAGTTTTAAGTTTTATTGGAGCGGATTGATAATCAATGGCTGAACAAGTTCAGTATTATGGAACCGGACGCCGCAAGTCGAGCGTGGCCCGGGTTTTTCTGCGTCCCGGCGGCGGCAAATTCGTTGTGAATGGACGCGATTTTGACAAATATTTCCTGACCGATGCGCAGCGGGTAGAAGTGAAGCAGCCACTCGTCATTAGCGAGACCACTTCCACCTTTGACATTACTGCGAACGTTTCAGGCGGTGGTATCAATGGCCAGGCCGGCGCTTTAAAGATGGGGATTGCCCGCGCGCTGCTTGAATTCAACGTTGAATTGCGCAAAAAGCTGAAGGTTGAAGGATTTTTATCGCGCGATGCCCGCGGCAAAGAGCGCAAGAAATACGGACAAAAGGGAGCCCGCAAACGCTTCCAGTTCAGCAAACGCTAAGCTTTTCAAGCGGGACGGCCCTTTGGCCGTCCTATGCTTTTTGAATCGCACAGCCCAAATGGCTGTGTCACACAAGTGTAGTTAATCTTCCCTCCCGCACTGAAAAACGGGAGCGGAGCAGGGAATAAATCCCGAGCGGGCAAGACAGGACGCGGAGGATGCAATTCAATAAGGAGGTATTTTGGCTAACATCACCATGAAGGAGCTGCTTGAGGCGGGTGTCCACTTTGGCCACCAGACCAAGCGCTGGAATCCCCGAATGAAGGAATACATTTTTGGGGAACGTAACGGCATTTACATTATCGACCTGCAAAAGACGCTCAAGATGTTCAAAGACGCGAGCAAATTTGTGCAGGATGCGGCCACGGACGGACGGACTGTCCTGTTTGTTGGCACAAAACGGCAGGCCCAGGACGCAATCGCGGAAGAAGCCGGACGCTGCGGCATGTTCTATGTGAACAACCGCTGGCTGGGCGGATTGCTCACCAACTGGGTGACCGTACAGAAATCAGTGAAGCGGCTCAAAGATCTTGATGAGATGGCCACGGATGGCCGTTATGAGCTGCTTCCTAAAAAAGAAGTGATCAAACTGGAGCGCGAGCGCAAGCATCTGCAGGCCAACCTGGCAGGCATTAAAAGCATGAACCGCTTGCCGGACATCATCTTTGTGATTGACTCCAATAAGGAAGCCATTGCGGTGAAGGAAGCCCGCAAGCTGGGCATTCCGGTTGTGGCCGTGGTGGATACCAACTGCGATCCCACGGAAGTGGATTGGGTGATTCCGGGCAATGATGATGCATTGCGCGCGATCCGCCTGTTTGCGTCAAAGATTGCGGATTCCATTGCTGAAGGCGTGCAGTCCGCGACAGACAAGGGCGTGGACATTGCCGGCGCTGTGGCTGCAAGCAATGCTGAAGCCGCCGAAGTCCAGGCTGCTCCCACTTCCGCCGATCTGGCTGAAGAAGAAGCACTGAACATGGAAGAAGTGCTGGGCGGCAAGGTGCGGAAAGCTCCTGAGTCAGAAACCGCGACGGATACGGCAACCATGGACGTGGCAAAGGCACATTAGAGCCAATTGCCAGAACCAGAAGAGATTGCCAGAATTGCCAAAATTGGTAATCGCCGGAATTGAAAAACTGCGAGAACCTTTCCGCATCGGCGACTACTTGTGATTGAAAAAAATGGCCCGCGTCAGGCGAAGAGTCACGCGGGTCAAGATTTATAGGGCTAGAAGTCCTTATTAGAAGGAAAAGGAAATGAGTACAAGCACAACGAATATTTCAGCAGCGCAGGTAAAGGAATTGCGCGAGCGCAGCGGCGCGCCCATGATGGATTGCAAAAACGCTTTGAGCGAATCCAAAGGCAATATTGAAGACGCGCTGGTGTGGCTGCGCAAGAAGGGCATTGCCACGGCAGCCAAGAAAGCTGCCCGCATGACGAGCGAAGGCTCTGTGGCCAGCTACATCCACGCTGGCGGCAAGATCGGCGTGCTGGTGGAGATCAACTGCGAAAGCGATTTTGTCGCCCGCACGGATGATTTCAAAGACCTGGTCAAAGACATTGCCATGCACATTGCCGCGGCGGACCCGAAGTTTGTCCGCAAGGAAGACGTTACGCCTGAGGCTTACGAAAAAGAGAAGGAAATCTATCGTGCGCAGGCTGCCTCAACCGGCAAACCGGCCCCCGTGGTGGAAAAGATTGTGGAAGGCAAGATGTCAAAGTTTTACGAAGAGGTCTGCCTGCTGGACCAGCCTTTTGTGAAAGAGCCTGGCATCACGATTCACCAGTTGATTGCCAGCAAGATCGGCAAGCTGGGCGAGAACATCTCTGTCCGCCGCTTTGCCCGCTTTAAGGTTGGCGACGTGGGCGAGACGATCGCAATCAGCAATCCGCAGCAGGAAGCGAAAGCGGAGTAAACAGTAGTTAGTAATTAGTACTTAGTATTTGGCAAAGGGCGATGACCGAAAGGTTTTCGCCTTTTTGCTTTAGCGATGATTTATCTACGGATGGCACAGAAATTTGGCCGCGAATTTACGCGAAAGAACGCGAATTTGAAATCATGATTCACGAATCGGACTTGAGAAGAGCAGATGTGACCCTTAAGAACTTTGGAAGATTATAGTGATCCGTCGCTTCAGCCCGGAATTACAGAAGGAAGTCGTACAATAAAATTATGACCGGCCGTCCTTTGGTGGAAACCGCGCGGAACACGATGCTCTTTAGTGAGATCGTTACGCTTGCGCTGGATTCTTTCCGCACCAGCAAAGTGCGCTTTGCCCTGACAGCGATTGGCATGGTGATCGGCACGGCTTCTCTGATTGTGGTGGTAACCATTGGGCTTACAGGCAAGCAATACGTCATCAATCAAATCCAGGGCTACGGCGCGAACCTGATCTGGGCATATTACGAAGGCGGCGGCAATGCCACGGTAACCAGTGGAACCCGCGATGATTTGACCGTGGAAGATATGCGTGCGGTGCAGCAGGAAGTGCCGGGCATTCAGGCGGCTTCTCCCATGGCGGAACTGCATGACCGCGTGGCCGTGGGGAATGGCAAAGAACGCGACATTCTGGTGCTGGGCGTCTCGCCGCAATACTCCACCGTACGCAATCTGGACATTCTGGCCGGGCGCTTTTTTGATAGTGAAGACTCAATGGCCCGCTCGCATGTAGCGGTGGTGACGCAGCAGTGGGCGCAAAAGATTTATCAGGGCC
>DASRCD010000219.1:0-5360 GCA_035653315.1 Candidatus Angelobacter sp. | reverse complement strand
CGGCAGCCTGAAAAAATCTTACCGCTCCGGCCACAGCCCGTCCCACAGCTTCCTGTCGGTGTTCGATACGGCTTTCATTGGTGGCCTAATGCGGCTTGGGCAGCCGCCGCTCTTGTCGTCGCCGCAAGCTGGATCGTCTGGATGAAGTCCAGGCAGCCGGACGTCAATAAACTGCTCGCCCAGGCATATACCCAGCAGAGGACCATTGAGTTGCGGATGCCGGGAGCAGACTATGCTCCGCTGCAAGTCGAGCGGGGAAACAATACCGATCTGCCGGCGGAATTCTACCGTGCCCAGGACATCATCAGAACACAGTTGGCTCGCCATCCTGAAGACCCGGTATGGCTTCAGGCCCAGGCCAGAGCGCACATGCTGGAATGGGAATATGACAAAGCCATTCGTGAGCTCGATCATGCATTGGCGCTGAAGCCGGGTGATCCGGGGCTACTGCTGGACGAAGCTATTGCACTCGCACAACGAGCCGAGAAAACAGGATCCATCGATTTAGGACACGCCCTGGATAATTTGAGCCAAGTACTGCAGAAAAATCCGGAAAATAAAGTTGCTCTTTTTAATCGGGCCATCATTTTCGACAAAATGCAATCTCCCGGCCCGGCAATCACTGATCTGGAACATTATCTTGCCCTTGACAGGTTGGGACCATGGGCCGATGAAGCCCGGCGCCGCCTGACCGAGCTGCGAAAAAAAAATAAAACACACCAGCAAAGGATGGAAGAGCCCCTGCTCGAACCGCGGGAGTTGCTCAGGGAAGTTACCCTTTACGCTGAGTCTACGTGGACCGTCGTGGATGCCCGCGTGGAAGATTACCTGGACCGAGCCACTGAGGATTGGTTGCCTGCGGCGTTCTCAAGCAAAAACGAGATGGCTTCTCGCCAGGAAGCGCTTCGGGCCTTGCGACTTCTGGCAATGATTTTGCAACGCAAACATGCCGACCAATGGCTTGCCGATATGCTCGAATCGCCGGCCTCGAACACCTGGTCATACGCATTATCGGCGTTGCGCAAAGCCATCCTCGACAATAGGAGCGGCGACCTCGCGGGCGCCCGGGAATCCGCATTGCGGGCTTCCAAATTTTTTTCAGCCGTAGGCAGCAAGGCAGGCCGGGCCCGCGCTGATGCGGAGCTGGTCTATGTTCTCCATCGCCTGTCGGATGCGAAGAATTGTCTTCGATCAGCCACTCAGCTTGCCGCTGAGATTCGGGGAAAGCGTTATGCCTGGCTGGACTCCTATCTTTTGCTCGAGCAGGGAGTAGGTTTTGAACTTACCGCTCAATCGCAGCGGACCCAGCAGGTCCTTGCCGCGGCATTGCGACAAACCGGCAACAATGGGTATGGCACGCTGCACTTGCGTGCCATCGGCATGGAAGCCTCATTCAAAATGACGGAAGGAGACATCGTTGAGGGATGGTCCAGAGATATGCGTGGCCTATCTCAATATCAGGATGGTGTTTTTCCTCCTCTGCGCGCCTACCAGTTCTACGCTGATCTTGCGATCGCCGCTGAGACTCAGGGCTATTGGCACCTGGCTTATAATTTGCGCAAGGAAGCCGCTGAAGCAAACGCCCTTACCAGGGATCATGCCCGCGGGTTTATCGCTTATTTTGCCGTGGCCCAGGCAGCCAGAATAGCGGGGTTAGACCGTGAAGCGGATGATGCTCTGCTCAAAACCAGCGCGGAATTGAAGCTCCTTCCTTCCGATAGCACCACGCAAATGTACCAGACTTACAACCAGCTGGAACTTGCAAAACTAGACGGTCAAATCCGGCAAGCGGCCAGTGGCTTGGCCTTGCTCGATCAGATTGAGCCGCGCGTCAAACAGAGCGGCAGTTTTCCCCTGCTTTTGGATTTTTACAGCACCCAGGGCAATCTTCGGCTGAAGCTGAATCAGAGGCAGGCAGCCAAAAACGCATTCCAATTGGCAGTTCACGCAGCCGGCGCGGAGCTTGCTACCCTCGATGATCCTCGTGACCGGATCACCTGGCAAAAGCACACTGACGACCTATATCGTAACTTCATTGAGCTGCAATTGGACGATGGCAATACGGAAGAAGCATTCGCCCTGCTGGAATGGCATCGTGGAGCAGTATTCAAAAATGTTCAGCCGCGCCTACCCCTTGCACCGGAGGAACAGGCTTCATTGATTTCTCTTGGCAATGCCAGCCAAGTTGGAAGCGTGCGTCCCACGGTCATTGTTTATGCTGTTTTCCCGCAACAATTCGTCATTTTTCTTTATAACGACGGAAAAATCACCTCGAAGGTTTTACCGATCCCGTCAGCGGAGTTGCGTCGTGTCGTTCAGCAGTTTTACGCGCAATGCTCGGATCGTTTTTCGGATATGGCGGAGCTGCGCAAGAACTCCCGGCAACTCTATGACTGGCTGATCGCTCCCATACAGCCCTACTTGAGGAACAATCAGTCGTTGATGATTGAACCTGACGATATTCTGAAACAGGTTCCTTTTCGTGCGCTTCTCAATTCTGATCAACATTACCTTAGCGATAGCTACCTTGTGCATTTAATACCGGGAATGGTTTATTTGGACCATATCCGTAAACCCGGTGTTATTACGCGACAGACAAAAGCTCTTTTGGTGGGTGTATCCGCCAGCATTGCCGTCCAAGGACATCATCTGCCGGCGCTTCCAAGTGCGGAAAAAGAGGTCCGCAATCTGGGCGCGAAGTTCCTTCATCCACGCATCTTGCCCGGCATGGAAGCGGAGATTCCCGCCATAGAACGGGCGCTTCCGGAAGCGGAGCTGTTCCATTTTGCGGGCCATGCCCTGACCACGCAGGACAAAGTAACTCTTCTGGTCGCTCCGGCAATTGAAAATGAGCCCGGGTACCTGGATTCAACACGTCTGCGGCAGTTGCAACTAAATCGGTTGCAGCTGGTTGTCCTTTCCGGCTGCTCCACCGGCCTGGGGTTCGACCGCCGTCTCCCGCAATTGGACCGGATGGTGGAAACTCTTCTGGAAAAAGGCGTCCCCTTGGTGGTAGCCAGCTTGTGGGATGTCGATACGCTTGCCACTGAAAATACGATGGAATCATTTTATGAAAATATGGCCGGCGGTAAGCCTGTCCCGGATTCCTTGAAGGAAAGTGCACGCCTAGTACGTTCTGATCTACAAACAGCTCATCCCTATTATTGGGCCGGGTTTGAAATTTTTGGCAACAGCCATTAGGAGGTTCCATGCCACATAGCGCGGAAGCAACTGGCCCAACCCCATTTTTTTTAAACGTGATTTTTCACGGTCCTTTCATTTTTGCTATGTATTCGAACCGGATTGAAGTGTTGGTCCCGGATATAAAAGAGCACATTGTCGGGGCCGGAACCTTTAAAAGCGAGCGGCCATGCCTCCCCGATATCTACAGCTTGATTGGAATCAAAACTGACCAGAGTGCGATGGTCAACCTTGATCCGAAGCATTTTGTGCTGGATGCAAATAAGACGAAGTTCCAGATCGCTTCTGAGAGCTATTACAGATTTATTCTGCAGCCGCTACCATACCGCATCATACCGCTCGGGTTGCTGACCCTTACTTCGCTGCTTGTGCTCACTGGAAATGATGCCCGCAGTATTACCAATCCACCAGTCTTCGGCAGCGCACACTCTTTCACCTACAAAATTGAGGTAAATAAAGATGAGCCACAACTGGAAAATATGCAATGGACCCCGGTTGTCCGGAGCGGGGATAACGTAAATTCAATCAATCTGCATATTTTTGCCGAATCGCCCTATCTGCTCGACCTGCTTCATCCCAATCGCGACTTCACAAGCCTGGTGGCTTATCTGGCAGGGCTCTCGCTCGACGCCCAAAGACCTTTTCCGCAAGTAACATCGTTCGTACCAAACCCGGATGCCACTCAGTACGGCATCACCAAGGAAGAGCAGGGCGGTCTGCGGTTCATATTGGATGCAAGTCCTCTTGTTCCTCCCCGCATCTGTGATGCGCCTAGCATATTGGTCACCAACGCAACATAGCGCACCGCAAGCTGTGTTGCACAACACCTGCAATAACAATTTAGTAAACCCACTACCCAGGCCTTAAACGCCAATAAAAGGAGCTTATGGACACCTATCTGAACGTGATCTTCCACGGACCTTTTCTTTTTGTGGTTCACCCCGACAAAGTTGAAGTTCTAGCGCCAGATATTGAAAAACATGAGTTTGGCATCGGAACCTGGCAGCAGGAAATGCCATGCTATCCCGATATCTATACGCTTAACTTCCCAATTCCGCTACAAAACGGTCCATTGCAGATTCCAAATGCACCAACATATGTGAGTCTTGACTCCAAAAAGTTTCCGGATATGAATATTCTGGAAACAGCCGCCTATCAATTTGTTCTGCCGCTGCCATCCAGCATGATGGGGCTTGGCCTGCTTACGCTGTCTTCCACATCCATATTTACAGGGCCTGATACGAATAACGTTGAGACCGTTCCACTTCAAATAAGCAGTGCTCATCTTTTTTCATACAAAATTCCTTACGCCATAGATACGAACAACAGGCCTCAACTCAAGGGACGTGTTTTTTCTTGGGAGCCTGAGCTGCTGGAAGTTGGCAGCAATGTTGCGGCTGCTAATTTGCACATCTTTTGCGAGTCGGCTTTCGATTTAGGCGAATCGCATCCGGCACATGTATTCCAGCAAATGATGAACGAAGTATTATCCGGAGTATCGCTTAGCCTCGTAGATCCTTTTCCCTTAATACTAAAATTTGATCCAAACCCTTCCGCCATAGGACTAGGAATTAGTGATGATGAACAAGGCGGACTTCGCGGAACTCCGGCGAATATTACTTACAAACATATCGGCTCTGAGCAGGGGCTTCTGGTTCCGCCCCGCATTTGCGATGCGCCGAGCTTGGTTGTTATTACTAGCTAGCTTTGGTAATTTCAGGCTGGGCGTGCCGATGTTCTGCGAAGGGCACGCCTGAGGCTTTCAACTATTAGAAAATCAAGATCTTGCTCTCAGCAATGTTTTGAAGTTTCCCTAAAAACTGCACGACTATTTATCGTTAGGATCAAATTGATTGTTATCTTTTGATCGATATCGCCGCCCCGAGTTTTGGGTGTTCCCAGCAGCCCAGAAGTATGATATTCACCCGCTTGCTGAGAGGGATACAAAATCTCGCTTGCGCTGTGAACCCAACCCAGAGCATAACGCCCCGCTGCCGGATTCCAGACCTGATATGAGAGCAGAACATTTTTTCGCATCACATGTGGCCCGATCGAGGGGCACCATACGCGTCCAATGTTGTTGGGCGTAGCTGTGCCGTGCGGTAACGTCACAGATTGTGCCGGGCATAGGGCGATAAGAGAGTGCGCGGAGTTGCGCC
>DASRCD010000218.1:0-6507 GCA_035653315.1 Candidatus Angelobacter sp. | reverse complement strand
CTGATGCCGCCGCTGGAGCGCGATTGCACCACGGACTGCATGGAGAATTATATTGGCGGGCATTCCGATTGGGTCAACGTGCAAACCGTGATCAGCACCTCTCCGGACCAGATCGCCATTGCACCAGGATCTCTTTTGCGGGAATGGCAGGAAAACGGACGGCGTTATTTTGAATACAAGCTGGACCATCAATCCCTGGGGTATTGCTCTTTTATGTCAGCCCGCTATGAAGTGGCGAGGGAAGAGTGGAACGGCATTAAGCTGGAAGTCTATTACGACAAGCAGCATCCGTGGAACGTTCCGCGCATGATGAACTCCATCAAGAAATCGCTGGATTACTACACGAAAAATTTCGGGCCTTATTACCATAAAGAAGCGCGCATCATTGAGTTTCCGCGGGTGGCCCGCTTTGCCCAGGCATTTCCCGGAACCATGCCGTATTCAGAATCGATCGGCTTTATCGCCAACATCAACAAGCCTGACGACATTGATTTTGTCTTTTATGTTGTTGCGCATGAAATGGCGCATCAATGGTGGGCGCACCAGGTGATAGGAGCAAACATGGAAGGCGCGACGCTGCTCTCTGAAACCATGGCCCAGTATTCCGCATTGATGGTCATGGAAAAACAGTATGGCCGCGATATGATGCGCAAGTTCCTGAAATATGAAATGGACAACTATCTGCGCTCACGCGGCGGGGAGCGGTTAAAGGAACGTCCTCTACTTACCGTAGAAGCCAATCAGGGCTACATCCATTATCGCAAGGGAAGCGTGGTGCTTTACTACCTGAAAGACATGATTGGCGAAGAGGCCGTAAATCGCGCCTTGCGCAAGATCATCCAGCAGTATGCATACGCGCAACCGCCTTATCCCACCTCCCATGCGCTGGTGGATGCATTCCAGGAGCAGACGCCGCCTGAACTGCAATATCTGATTAAAGATTTATTTGAAGACATCACCATCTTTTCCAATCGCACGCTGAATGCCACCGCACAAAAGCGCGCTGACGGGAAATATGATGTTTCCATCCAGGTTGAGGCGCATAAGTATAAGGCTGACGCCAAAGGAAACGAAACGGAAGTGCCGGTCAATGACTACATTGATATTGGGGCTTTTGCCAAGCCGGGTAAAGGCAAGCAGTATGGCGATACGCTTTACCGGCAGCGCGTTCACATCGCGCAAAAGGAATCAAACTTCACCTTTGTTACAGATTCCATGCCGGAGAAAGCCGGCATCGATCCATTTGCTATGCTGGTTGACCGCATTCCAGACGACAATACCAAGTCCGTGACTTTGGTAGGTGGAAGCCGATAGCGTAATTGTGGGTGATAGGCGTAATCGCAAAAATTCATGTCACCCAAATTGCCTCAACTAATTGCATTTAACCATGGGTCGTGCGGAGAGAGTTTCGCAAGTACTAGGCAGAGTCTTTGGTGAGAGATCTTCAGCGACAGGGTTACAGCATGGCGCGTTCCGTTGTGGCCGCGGAGCGTATTTTATTGCCGAGTTCGGCAAGGCTGTAAGGCTTATGCAAAAACACGGCATTTTGCGCCAGGACCGCATCTTCCAGGCCGCGATCAATGTAGCCGGAAACGTAGATAATCCGCATTTCCGGGCGCATTTTCATGGCGGACTTGACCAGCTCAGGCCCAGGAATTCCCGGCATGATGATATCGGTGAGAAGAATATCAATCGGTGAATCATAGGCACGGCAGATTTCAAGGGCATGCATTCCACTGCTGGCGGTAAGGACTTTATAGCCACGCGATTGCAGGTACTCACAGGTAATTTCGCGTAAAGCCTGCTCATCTTCCACCAGGAGAATGGTTTCAGATCCTCCCGATGCGGCGGGAACATTTTTAACAACCGCAGCGGCTTCTTTTGTGGCAATAACGGAAGGAAAATAGATACGGAAGGTGGTGCCGCTACCCACTTCGCTATCGACCACAATTGAGCCACGGCTTTCTTTCACGATGCCGTAAACCGTCGCCAGCCCCAACCCGGTCCCTTTGCCGCGCTCCTTAGTGGTAAAGAACGGCTCGAAGATGTGCGACTGTGTTTCCATATCCATGCCGGTCCCAGTATCCGAGACTGAGAGCAATACATAACGACCGGGCGATAGTTCCACGCCACGCTTTTCCACCTGCGGCGCATTCAGGAATACGTTTGAAGTTTCCAGAAGCAGCTTGCCGCCCATCGGCATTGCATCGCGGGCATTCACTGCCAGGTTCAAAATAATCTGCTCAATCTGCGCGCGGTCAGCAGAAACACGGTCAAGCGCCTGACCCGGACTGAAGACAATTTGAATGTCCTCACCCAGCAGGCGCGGCAGCATTTTACGCAAATCTCTCAGGACCGTATTGAAATCAATAACGCTGCGCTCCGGCGCCTGCTTGCGGCTGAATGCCATTAATTGCTGCACCACGGAAGCGGCAATAGAGGTGGCATCGTTAATTTGTTTGATGTAAGCGGCGATTTTGGCTGGCTCTTCCTTGTGATGGTCCAGCAATTCCGCGCAGCCGCGAATGATCATGAGCAGGTTGTTGAAGTCATGGGCAACGCCCCCGGCCAGGCGGCCGATAGCTTCCATTTTTTGCGCCTGTTGGAACTGTTGTTCCAGAATGCGCTGCTCGGTAATGTCCTGCACAAAAGCTTCATAGACCGGCAGGCCGAGCAAATCCGCGTCCAGCCGCCTGCCCGCGATGCGCACAATCATTGTGCCGCCGTCCTTGCGCCGCCATGAAACTTCAGAGCCGCGCCGCGCTTCCGTTTCCAGGTCTTCCATGGCGTGCCACTCTTTGGAATTTACATAGATGTCATCCCTGAGGTTCAGCTTAAGCACGTCAGCTTCAGTTTCATAGCCGAGCATTCGGACCAGGGCTGGATTCGTCATCAGAATGCGCCCATTGCTGTCCGCGCGAAAAATGCCGTAAGGCGCTCCCTGAATGATGGAAAGGAGTTGCTGTTGCGATTCGCGCAGCTCGCGCTCAGACTTGTCGCGTTCCCTGCGTAATTTATAAGCTTGCAAGGCATGCATCAGCACATAAGGCAGGCGTTCCAGCTTGTCTTTTAAAATGTAATCGTGCGCGCCTTCTTTAATGCATTCCACAGCCTGTTCATCCGCAAGCGTGCCGGTAATCAGGATGAAGGGCGTGGTGATTCCGGAGCTATGCAGCCAGCGTAAAGCTTCCAATCCTGTCCAGTTGTGCAGGCGATAATCACATAGGATTATTTCGTGCTGGTCCGTTGCGGCTTCGCGCTTAAATTCTTCCGCGCCAATCACATGACGAATGATGACGTTCAGCCCTGCTGTTTTCAGCTTACGTATTGTCAGGTCCGCGTCATGAGAATCATCCTCCAGCAAAAGAATTCGGATGGTTTCAGCAGCGTTTAGCGGCGTCATTTAAGGGTCTCGTGAGTACGTGTGGAAAGGTTCCCTAAAATCTTAACTCTAAAGATTGCTACCGCAGTGGCATTTCACCTGATTAAGATAATTTTTAAAATCAGGCGATAACTGCATGCTCACAGCAGGAGCAGGCCGTGGTTTTCTGGCGTATTTGTTAGTGGATTTTAATGTTCAGGAGTCAAAATGCAGCGTCAAAAGGAGCCGTGTGTTCGTTGCCGCTGCATTCAGAAAGAGAGAAAAATGGATTGTTATATGCAGGTTTGGTTGGCCGCCAAAGTATGCGAAGCTGAACCAGGCAGCACGTCACAGAACCAGAAACCATCCCGTTCTACCTTTTCTCCTGTGCTAATAGGAATAGGCCCGCTAAACATAGGGCCATCGTAAACAAAAGAATGGAACTCACCTTTTTCTCCGCAAGGATCAACTCCGGCAGGTAGCTCATTTAGAAATTGCCCGTCAAAATCACGGCCTATGAAGTAAGAGGGGAGCTGTTTGGGATCCACGCAGACCAGCCTGGCGCGAAGACCGGAGTCGATCATCTGGCGCGCAAGTAGATCTGTTGGAATTCCCCAGACAGGGAAGAGAGGCTCAAGCCCAGTGCCTTTCAACTGGCGTTCACGATAAGCACGCACATCTTCAAGAAACAGGTCTCCAAAAGCGATGCCGCTGATGCCGGAAGCCAGTGCGTCATCGCACACTTTTTTCATAGCGGCTTCATAGTCGGCATTTGTGCAAGGCCAGGGCAAAGGCGCGGAGATCAATGGCAGTCCTGCAGCCTTTGCCTGCATCTCCACCAGTTCATGGCGCGTGCTGTGCATGGCCACGCGATTGAAAGCTGAATTGAACGTTGTGAGCAGGCCGACAATTTCATATTCGCCGCTCCGTCGCAATACATGCAAAGCCCACGCGCTGTCTTTTCCGCTGCTCCATGAAAGCAGTATTTTCTTTTTCATGTCCTGTTCAACTTATCATGAAGCAATTCGTCGAATTCAGAGTATTCAGGATGTGACTTTGGTGGTGTTGAAAGCCCTTCTGTTTTCTGCGCTTGTACGCTGCCATGATAAATTTGAGGAACAATGTCTGCTCCCAACTCAAGGTTTGTCCGGGCTTGCCGCTGTGAACCCGTAGATGTAACGCCCGTCTGGCTGATGCGCCAGGCAGGCCGCTACATGGCTGAATACCGGGCGGTGCGTAAAAAGCATTCGATCCTGGAAATTTGCAAAACACCGGAAATCGCCGCGGATGTGACCATTACAGCCGCGGAAAAACTTGATGTGGATGCGGCCATTATCTTTGCCGATTTGCTTCTTCCGCTGGAAGTCATGGGCATGCCGTTTCGTTTTGAAGCCGGAGAAGGGCCGGTGATTGAGAAGCCGCTGCGCATGGGCAAAGATGTTGAGGCGCTGGTCACCAATCGCGCAGGGGAGCTTGGTTACGTTGCCGAATCGGTGAGCAAAGTGGTGAAGCATTTTGGCGAGAAAATGCCGGTCATCGGCTTTTGCGGCGCGCCGTTTACGCTGGCCAGTTACATGATTGAAGGCGGCGGCTCGCGCAATTACGTGCATGCCAAAAAAATGATGTACACGGAAAGCGCAGCATGGCAGATGCTGATGCGCAAGCTGGTGGATGTATTGGCAGCATACGCCGCTGAACAGGTCACGGCAGGGGCGGACGCGCTACAGATTTTTGATAGCTGGGTAGGATGCCTGAGCGTGGAAGACTATCGTGAATATGTTCTGCCTTTCACCACCGACCTGGTGCAGCGGCTCAAAAAGACCGGCGTGCCCATTATTTATTTCGGCACGGACACCGCAACACTGCTGCCCGCAATGAAAGAAACCGGCGCGCAAGTTATGGGCGTGGACTGGCGATTCCCGCTGGACCAGGCATGGAGCAGTTTGAATTTTCAAGGCGCGGTGCAAGGCAATCTTGATCCCGTGTTGTTGTTCGCCAGCCAGAAGGAATTGCGGTCCCGTACCGACGCCATTCTGAAGCAGGCAGGCGGACGCCCGGGACATATCTTTAATCTTGGTCACGGAATTCTGCCGGAGACGCCGGTAGAAAATGTCCAGGCGCTGGTGGGATTCATCCGCGAACTCAGTGCAAAATATTCCAACGGAGCTGCGCGGTGATTTATCCGCGAGCCATTGCGCCGGCATGAAGCGGATTGCCATTATCGGCGGAGGCATCGCGGGGCTCAGCGCGGCTTTTTACCTGGAAAAGGCGCGGCAGGGCGGCGCTGCTCTGCAATGGACATTGTTGGAAAAATCTGAGCGCCTGGGCGGCGTGATTCAAACCGAAAACCATGATGGTTTTGTCCTGGAAGCAGGCCCGGATTCTTTCCTGACCGCCAAGCCTGAAGCCACACAACTTTGCCGCGACCTGGGTATTGCCGACCAGCTTATTTCTTCCAATGACGCGGAACGCAAGACTTATATTCTGGTAAAAGGCAGACTTGTTCCCATTCCGCAAGGGCTGGAGTTCATGGTCCCTACACGCGTGTGGCCCATGGCAACTTCATCATTATTTTCATTTGCGACTAAACTGCGAATGGCGGCTGAGTTATTGGCTTCAGCACCCAAGAGCGGCAAGGATGAATCCGTTGGCAGCTTTGTGCGGCGGCATTTTGGTCCGGAGATGGTGGACCGCGTTGCTGAACCACTGCTGGCGGGCGTCTATGGTGGCAATGTGGAAAACTTGAGCTTGCGCGCCGTACTGCCGCGCTTTGCAGAGATGGAGCGACAGCATGGCAGTCTGGTTCGCGCTACATTGCAGGCCAAAGCCAAAGCAAAGTCTATGCCGGCCGCCAAATCGCAGCCGATTTTTACTTCACTGAAAAACGGCATGCAGCAGATGGTGGATGCAGTGGTGCGGGCATTGCCGCAAGCTTCAGTCCGATTGCGGCAGAGGGAGATTGTGATTCGCCCGATGAGCTCTGCAAATGGCGATTGGCAGGTTGAGAGTTCAGGAATCAGCGAGAGGTTCCAGGCCGTGCTGCTGGCTGTGCCCGCACCTTCCGCAGCGCCCATGCTGAAGCAATTTCATCCGGCGCTGATTGAGGGGTTGGCAAGGATTCAGTACACATCTTCAGTCGCAGTGGC
>DASRCD010000217.1:0-9103 GCA_035653315.1 Candidatus Angelobacter sp. | reverse complement strand
ACACGGCTTGTCGGCACTATCAGAGCAAGATCGCGCGGTAATTTACATATCCTTGCGACATGCAAATTACCGCCGACACATTTCTTGCACTTACGCCGCAACCGCTGCCGCTTGACTTCTCAGTTTCTGTACCCGCTCTGCTTGCGCCACCAAAACAGCTTTTGCTGGATCATTCGGCTCCAGGCTTGCTGCAATCAGTGATACGGCCAGTCCGGCTTGGTCCACGCGATGTGGGCGTGGCGGTGTTCCGCAGAATTCGTCAATCTCGGCGGCAATAGCCGCATTAATAGCGGCTGCCAGTCCGTCATTTCCTTTCAGGTGGGCAGCGACACGGGACACTGCCGCCGTCTCAGCCAGCCGCCGTGTAAAAGAAGCCAGTGCAGGTTCAGGCGCTACCCGGTTCTCCAATAGCGCGGTGCTCTTTGCCAGCACAGCAATGTCGCGCACGTAAGGAGCAATCCACCACGGAATCTCCTCGTCGCCTAATCCTTCCACAAAGCCAAAGCGCGTATAGTTATCAATAAGCATGGTCGAATCCTTTCTGCCAGAACAGAATTCCGCTTTACCCGGATCATCTGGCATGACTGTTCTTATGTGAACGAGGCCTGCAGACCGTTACAACTAAAGACAAAAATGCTTCCTGAAGAACAGCTCCAGCGCCTTTATCTCGCCGGTTTTGACTTGCAAACCTTTGATCGTTTTCCCAAAGCCATCGGCGTCTTACGCGATAGCTGCATAGCTTTTCTGGTTCCTGGACCAGACGGTCTCCAGATTCTCGGCAACGTTGGCTGGCGCATGGGAGAAAGCCTGGGACCGCTGGTGGAGCGGGAAGGACGGAAGGTCTTTGTTCACAAGCAGGAACTCATAGAGGCCACCCCGGAACGGATTGCAACCCTGGAGAAGTTCCGTGCCGATCTGAAAGCTGTACTAAAAGGCGACCAGCCATCGCAGGAGGCTCCAAAGCAGTGATTTCAAGCCAGATTGGGGCTTGAGCCGCAGATCAGGGCGAATTATCTCACCATCCTCAACGTCCGATAACAGATACTCTTGTAAAACGGACTTAGGCGGTAGCGAAGAAGGCAGCCTGGCGGCTAAAAACGGGGAACAAAGGCGCGACTATGGTGGCCTGGCGGCCAGTGAGGTAGGAAAGAACCGATGATCTAAACAGCGAGGTCATATTTCTTTAAACACTCGCTACTCTAGCAGCAAACACCCAGCATGTGTCAATAATTTTCTTTAAGTAGGTGTTAAGCGCGTTAACCTTCGCGCTCCTTGCCATCGGGCAAATTCTAGTGAGGAATAACTATTCCAGACCCATTAGGCTTTGCTATAAGGCTTTCTGGCTTGGTTGGCAATGCTCCGGTAAAGTTTAATGAAGCATTCCCGATAGTTGGAACCATCTCACTCTGGCAGCTTGTACAGCATCCTGGCTTGGTGTGGCGCAGAACTATGACGGAGCATCCTTCGCCGTTGAAGATTGCCGGCTGCTCTATCTCAAACGTAACCTCTCCGATTTTACAGTTAGGGCATTGGGTTTTTATTTTCGATGTTGCCACTGAACTCTCCTCCTATTCAAACAATGCCCATAATAGCCCGAATGTTCCGAATGCAGCAGTAGCTACAACAGCACCGGAGGACAATCCCGAGCTGGGCGCCGCGTCCACGTCGGCGGCCGCGATCTCCGGATTGAATATAAGTCCTGGAGAGTTTGGAGCTGTTCCGGAGGAGCTAGAGGTTGATCGCTGGGCCGTAATCGAAAGGGCGCATTGCGCGAGAACGCCAGCGCCAAGCACAAATGAAACGTAATTCTGTACGGAGTTGGGAAAATTGCAAAGAGTCTTGCCGGCTGCGATCTGCCGGGACACGTTGCCAGGTCCCCAATTGTATGCAGCCAAAGCCAGGGGCCATGAACCAAACTGTGCATACATCTGCGCCAGTTGACGTATGCCGCCCTGGATGTTCTGCAGAGGATCTTCCGGATCGACGCCGAGCTGGGCCGCGGTATCCGGCATGAGTTGAAATATTCCAATCTCGCCGGCTGCGCCTTTAACCAGGCTACCGTCCGGCCTCCACTGCATGATGCCACTTTCCCGCGTGGCAACGGCCAGGGCGATCGCTGCCGGCACCCCGGCCTGGTTAGCCGTGTTTATGATGGTGGTGCGGAGATCAATTGTTTGCACGTCGCCGAGCTGAGGGCTGTGGGCTGGCCGGATTGATTTTTTATATTTCATAACAAGATGATGTTAGGATTTAATTCCACATGAAGCTGGGACGCGTAATAGCTGAGGGGAAATTTGTTCCGGAGATTGACGGATTACGCTTCATTGCTATCAGCTCAGTTGTTGCCTTTCACATTTATCAATCCCTAATTGTTAAAGTAGGGATGATACCTTTTCGCGGCATACTGGATATTTTTCTCCAGAATGGACAGCGAGGAGTTCCACTCTTTTTTGTTATTAGCGGGTTCATCCTGGGCAGACGGTTTGCAATCCCTTGTCTGACCTTATCAGTTCAGCCCAAATTGCAGGATTATTTCCTGCGCAGACTTACCCGCATGGAGCCGCCCTACTTAGTTGCACTTTTGGGTGTCTTTGTTGGGCTAGCGTTTTTTACTGGACGTCATGAGACTGGACATCTTCTAGCCTCAATTTTTTACATTCACAATTTTGTCTATGGCTATCCAAATCCATTTTTCGGATTAGCCTGGTCGCTCGAAATCGAAGCTCAATTTTATTGCCTGCTTCCTTTTCTAGCGACGATATACAGGCTCCCCCGATTTCCACGTCGTGCAATTTTGTTAGCGTGTACCCTCCTTGGAATTCTTCATTTTCTTCCACTAGGGGCCCGATTTAACTTGAGTGTCCTGGGATTCTCGCAATATTTTGCTGCGGGAATGCTCTTTGCCGACTTCTATTCTGACGGCTGGAGACCGTCTCAACATTGGGTGTTTGATCTGCTCTCCATTGTGTTATGGCCATCCATTTTCATTATTCCTGATCACGTCGCCTGGATTGTCTTGCCTACGTTTTGCATAATTCTCTACGTATCAGCATTTAAATCTTTTCTATTTAAAGGTCTGCTGACTCTTCGTTTCTTCACCATAGTCGGCGGGATGTGTTACACAATCTATCTGGTTCACTTTCCGATGATTTCCCTTGCCGGGAAAATCTGCCATGGCGCGTTATCAACCTCAATTGTTGCGTTGATCTTTATAGCGGCCGCGTCGTTAATATTCTTTGTGAGTATTGAACGGCCAGCGATGCAAAAGAATTGGCCTCAAAGGCTGATGCTCTCCATCCGCCCCGCCGCCCAAGAAGCTACTGCATCCTATATTGAACAGTAACAGCAGCATTTGCGGGAGTTGCTGTACATCCAACGGCCCCGGTTTGCACCCTAATCCTCAAAACATGTCCACCCGTTACATTCACTGCCAAAGCTCCACTGTCAACAACTTGAGAGGTCAACGTTATTGATGTCAGAGACGTTGTAGACGTGTTATCAAAAACATCCAGCACAGCATTTGTTGAGCAGCCACTAGGCGAAACGTTTTGTGTAAGACTCTCAAATCTAGTGATGGTAATTGCTTTGTCGGGCGTCCACTGAACATATCCGATCCCGCTGGTAGTCAACGACCCAGACAGGAACCCATCCCAAGTTATGCGCGGAGATGCACTAATAGTTTCGCCACCTATTGATGGAGTGACTAGAGCCGCGCCCGTTTGTCTTGCTACAACACCGCTGCCGGTTCCATCACTTATATCAGCGGATGCCGGCTGCGCCGCGGCGGGCGCTCCGGCTGTTGAAATACTTGTTAAGAATTGATGGGCCGTAGCTGCCAATGACTGTACTCCGCCTAGTGTGCTGGCCGTCGGCGTGGGAAGCCTGCCAGCAGGCAAGGTTCCGGTGCTGATGTTTGAGGCATTTGTTGCATCGGTAGAACATGAAGCAGCGGCGTTGGAAAGATCTCCGCAGGCCGGCTGAGCCGCGCTAAAAGCTCCGGAAGTCAAACCTGTTAAAAATTGATGTGTAACCGGCGTAAACGATGGAGCAAAGCCAGAAGTGGTATTTGAAGGCAAACTCAGAATCTTCAAATTGCCGACACGAAAAACCAGATTGGAAACTCCGGTGCTCTGGGATTCATTTGTGATGCTAACCGCCAAAGTTGAAGGATCAAGCGCATTCACAGTGTATGGATTCAGTGTATTCGATTGATCGTTTACAGTTCCGGACGTGTTGCCAGTCGCCACCGCACAAGCGCAGGCGCCTGAAGGCGTGAACGGGATTGTAGTCCGCAGAACGTCATACGAAGTAGCGCCGGGAACGGTATTCCACGAAATTTGAAAGAAGTTTGTGCTTGAAAGCGCATTAGGTCCTTGAGAGCCAAGGAACGGTCCGGCCGGCGAGCTGGCCCCGGCAGCGGAGTTAGAGACAATCCAATAATAGTAAGTTGCAGGTCCAGGATTGCCGATCCGCGAGACGCCGGCATTCTGCACTTGCTGCGGAGGGTCTTCCAGGGCAAATGTGATACGCCTGGCGCTATAGTCTTGGGCGCCGGGCCCGGGGCTGGACTGGCTGAAGGCAACCCCTGATATACAAAGTGTCAGAACAAGAATTTTCTTCAACATATTTCTATCCGTGATAGTGAGTGTGTGCTTTCAGACCTTCTATAGCCTCGCCGTGCTCCTGCAGCTTCTCGCTGTGTTTATCTCGCGATCCTTTTAGTTCCTTCACATCGCTGCGGAGAACTCTGACGGTGGTTACCAACACGCCAGCAGAAAAACACACGCCGGCGAGTTCAATTAAAAGCGAAACCTGCCATTCCGGAAATGAGAGTAAGAGCATCATCGGCATCAGTTAGGAATCACATTTCCGTTTTGCGGACCGGCCGTCACTGCTGAAAAGCCCTTTAAGTTCATTGTGACAACACAACCCGTTGTTGGATCTCCGGTCCCGGCTGCACTTGTGGCACACGCAACAGTGCTGCTTGCAGCCGCCTGCATTCCATTAGGAATGCTTATGTCGCGAGATGCTCCGGCCGCCACGCCGTACACGGCTGTTGTCGTGCTTCCGCTCTGAGTAGTCACAGGTGTAACGACTACAAAGACGGTACTGGCATTGGGATTGAAAATGCTTATCGAATAAATGGATGACGCGCTAGTAGAGAGCGACGCCGGGGTGCTCTTTAACGCAGTGGATGTAAATGTAACGTTCGGAACAAAGGTTACAGGCTGGCTTGACTTGCCGGAACGTAATAGGCCGTCCGACGAAATGGCCGTTTGTGTTGCGGAGTACCACACGTTAAGCACTCCGCCACCTGCGGAGTTGAACGATAAAAGATCAACGCGAAGTTGCGGGAAATATCCTGATGCTTCAAGAACCTGACAGCCTGTGAAAGCTCCCGACGCGGTAGGGTTCGCCTGCTCAGTGATGGCAAACCAATTCGTTCCGTCAAAACTGGCTTCAAGTTGCAAACTAAGAGCACTTACAGTACCGCCAGTAACGCACAATGTCAGCCAGTGACTCGATTGTCCGATATTGGCAACTGCTGCTGTTTGCGCCCCTGTGCCAGTGACATTTGTAAAAGGATGCGAACTGAGTGTTCCAATTCCGAAATATCCGCCCTGGGCCTGGCAGGTTGCTGAAACAATTAAAACAATGGCCGCAATAAAGATTTTCTTCATGATTGCGATGCTTTCTTGATAATCGATTGTGTCCAACCGTGAATTCTGGCTGCAGTGTTCATGTTGACCGGAGGCGCCGGAGCTGCGGCCGGGACCTCCGCGGTTATTGTGAGTTGATCATTTTCGCCAAGGTCGATTCGTACCTTGTTGGGGAAAGTGAAACTACCAATCTGCGCAAGCATGTTGCCCATTCCTTTATGTGGTGCTCCATTGATGAGAACACGCCAGATGACATTGCCCGACATATCCGGATTGTTGCCGCCAATGTGAACAATGGCCATGTAAGTAACCACGGCACGTTGTCCGCGTGGGACTGTGTAGCTGATAACAGTTACAGCCGCGGCGCCTGCAGCCGGGTACGGTACTTGCGCGGGAGATGTTTCAACAAACTGAAGCGCATCCTGCGGCGGGCTGTCGATGTTAACCGGCGTATAGGTCGGCAGAGAGTCTAAAGCTGTAATTTTTTGTTGATGGACGATCTGCTGAAACGGATTCATGACGCCGGCTGGACCTCATTTGCGTACAAAACAACTTCAACAACCTGGTTATTCACCTTGTCCAGTGATTTAACAATGACCTGGATAGAGTCACCGGCGGCAACGGCATACGGAGCTGGCAACAAGAAAGGTTTTTGTCCATTTCCCGCAACAGAATCAAGCGGGCGGAAGGAACTAAAAAAATCGCGCGTCTTGCTTCCATGAAAATGCGTGATCTGAACAAAGACGCCAGCACCATTAAAGCTTCCAGCCAGGCCCCAGATTACTGAATCCGAATTAAAGACTCGCGTCTGGTCCTGAACGTCCATCACGCCGAGCGGATTGAAGCTGAAAGACTCATGCAATGGCGAACCGCCTTCAGGGAGTTGCACGTTCGGCGCCTGATAGAGCGCACTGAGAGTTTTGCGACTGGGCAGGAAATATTGCATGTATCATTCCTCTCTGGGAAGGAGCAAGGGCCAAGAGGGCCATGCGCAGACGTCTGCGCACCTGGCCCTTTGGAAATTTACTAAAGAGCAGCGCAGCTACTTCGGCGGAAACTCCGGAGGAGTTGAACCCTCTGTTTTTGGGAGCAGGTTCACGATCTCCTCTTTACTGAGGCTCTTTTTGTGGGCGGCAGCTTTCTTCTTTGCTGGCTTGGGTGTTTTCGCCGCGGGCTTGCGCGTTGAGCCTTTCTTTGCTGGAGCTGGAGGTTCTTCAAGCAATCCGGTTACAGTTTCCGGCGTAATCTCTATTTTGTGTGCGTCCTCAAATTGATCGGCTGCAACATGAACCAGGCCAAACAGTTTTTGCAGCCCTGCGCCTAATTGCTCAAGACCTTTTGTTGATACCAGTTTTTCTAAAACGGCGTCCACGTCCAGGATGTGGACCTGAATTGCCTTGGGAATGTCTTTCCCTTCGCCGTCATCGCCATGCACCAGCAGGGCTGCGCGGATTTCAATCGCTCCGTCGTGGTGCTCTTTTACGTGTGCCGTGTGTTCGGGTGGTGTGTACATAATTTGCATATCCTCAATTGAGTTTGAAAATGGAGCAGTCTTTTAACAGGCTGCTCCGGTGGATGTTTATTTGCGCTAGAAGCCTGCAGCCTGCAGAGCCGCGTCGGCGTTATAGCCCATGCCTTTAAGCTCCTTGCGCGCAGATTCTCGATCAATGAAGGGCCGTATCTGCTCGAAGGAGACTCGTGCGCTTTGTGTCGGCACTGCTTTAATCTGTTTGCTGGTCGCAAATTGCTTTGCAATCCCAAGTACCACATGAGTGCCCGTCACAAAGAGCGCTACGGCCGTCAGGGCTTTTACCTGTGATTGAGAGTTTTTGACCTGGGCAATTTTCAAAGCGTCCTGGTCGATCTGGGCAGTAAATGCATCAATGCCGTTCAACAGTGCCTGGTATGCATCTGCTCCTGGATTTTGTAAATAAGTGTCACAGGCGGTAATAAGTTTGGGGAGTAAGCTTGTCGCATCTGCAACAAAAGGCTGAACGGTTGCCGCTGCCTCCGGGTCCAACGCCTGCAATTCAGCGATGATGACGTTAGCAGTAGGAATCTGCGATTGAAGTCCCCTCAGCCCGTTATCAATGTTCTGTACGGCCGCCGTAACTTTGGCCTGGTCGTAAGTGCAGCCGGTCATTGCCATAGGCACAAGCACAAGGGCGAAGCACAACATCAAAGCAGTGCCGGCCTTGGCCACTGTAGAGCCAGCAGGCAGGGAAGTAGGCGACGGCAGCCAATGGTTGATGATGAATCCCAGGGCAGTAAGCGCACTCGCGCCGACAGGATGGGTGGTTACAAATTTGACAATGAAATCCTGGATTGCCGGCGCCACTGCGGTGGCAAGCATACCGAGAATTGGGAGAATGCTGGGAAGTAACTTTTTCATTTGTTTAACACTCCAAAAGGATTTTTAGGCCGGGGCGCGGATCGGGCTAACCGATCTCCACGCCGATAAAGTTGAGGTTGATTGTGTTTTGTGCTCCGCTGGTGTCCGTAACAGAAACCTGGATTTGATCGCGCGGCGCGAACTCGTAAGGAATAGGCAGCGGGAAAGGATTTTGGCCCGTCCCCCAGAAGTTCACATTCTGAACGCCAACGCCTGCTTGTCCCGCTGATGTATTCACAAGCTGGAATGGCCGCTTGTTTTTTGCATCCTGCACTGTGAACACAAAAGTTCCCGTGCTCTTTGCGGTCGCAAACATCCATCGGAAAGGCTTATCAAGAATCAGCGCCGATCCCTGAGCATTTCCGTTCGCGGCGACATTGTTAAAGTCAATCGCGTAAGTAAAGAAAAGTCCTGGGTCATAAGCTTCGCCAGTACCTCCGCAAACAGGACACAGTTGGTATTGTTGGCCATCGGGCCGGACAACCATGCGGCGGCCCTGGCAGGCAGGGCAAGGTGGGTTTTGTGTGGCCATAAAATAAGGCTTTCGTTTGCAAAAATCCGTGGAGGGCTTTGCGGGTGGTTGAGGTCAGTTGCTTATCGGATTTCCCTGAAGAGATATCCTTCAAAAGCAAAGACGATGGTGAAACCGGTGCCGGGCGGGTTCGTGGTGTTGGCCTGAGTGTTGAAGGCCGTTTCCGGATTAAACACAACATTGAAGTTTTCTCCGGCATTGATCACGATAGGATCAGCCAGCGAGTAAACATTGTTGATGTCCGGAACGCCATTGGACGATGTGAATGCAACGGAAGAGCCAGCCGGGGCCGTACCTACCTGCGAGCCGAAGAAGTGCAAACCTCCGCCAGCGGGCAACATCCAGGGTGTGCCTTCAAACATTGGCTTTTTGCCAACATTGACGGCGACACTCACGTTTGTAAACAACGCCAGCATGTCGGTTGGAGTCACGTTATTCAGGACGAATACACGGATCGCCTTGGCCACAAGGACCTGCGGCGCGACTAGCTGTCCGGCTGACAGCATGTTCGTTTGCGCG
>DASRCD010000216.1:0-2837 GCA_035653315.1 Candidatus Angelobacter sp. | reverse complement strand
CGGTTTTCCCAGTTCGGGTTTCGCTTCCGGCCGTTCATTCGGACGTGAACGCTCATCAAACTTACCGAAAATCATCTTGCCCGCCGTGGTCTGCAATACTGAAGTTACGGCTATATCTACATTCTTGCCGATCAGCTTGCGCGCATTGTCCACCACCACCATGGTTCCATCATCGAGATAGGCAACACCCTGGTTATATTCCTTGCCTTCCTTCAGGATGAACACCCGCATGGTTTCGCCGGGCAGCACGATAGGCTTGAGCGCATTGGCCAGTTCGTTGATATTCAGCACTTCCACGCCCTGCAACTGCGCCACCTTGTTCAGGTTGAAATCATTGGTGATGATCTTGGCTTCATAGGTCTTTGCCAATTCAATGAGCTTCAAATCAACTTCACGGATGGTGGGAAAATCATCTTCCACAATCTGAACCGTGACCGTGACGATTTTCTGCACGCGCTGGAGAATATCCAGGCCGCGCCGCCCGCGGTTTCTCTTGAGCGAGTCTGCTGAATCGGCCACCAGTTGCAACTCACGCAATACGAATTGGGGAATTACAACAATGCCGTCCAGGAAGCCGGTATCGGCAATATCTGCTATCCGCCCATCGATAATGACGCTGGTATCCAGAATCTTGAAACTCTTGCGTGACTGTTTTTCCGTGCCAAAAACTCCGCCCAGAGCCGCCAGGTTCAGCAGGTCACCCTTATTTGCGCCCACAATCAGGCCCACATAAGACATGAGCAGCATGACCATGAGCATCAGGAACCGCTGGGTTTCTGAATGGGTAATGCTGTTTTTAATGACAACGCTGAAGAGATAGGCGCCCAGGATTCCCAGAATGCTGCCGATCACCGCGCCGATGAGCCGCTTGAGACTGACCACGCGGAGACGCGCCTCAAACCACACTACGGCCGCGCCAATGCCGATTCCTGCAACCCCGGCAATCCAGGGGGAAAAATTAGCTAATCCAAAAGGCCGAAGATGGTAACACGCAACCGCTACAACAAAAATAAAAACAAGACGAATAATAAGCAGGTCCATAAGGACCCTCCCGACCGGGGCCGCTGCCAGCTAAGGTATAAATTTATGACGTTCGCAAATTCCCCAATTTAAGTAGCTGCCCCTGCAGCTTGCGGTCTGTTTAAAACTTATAAATGCCGCAATACTCAATTCGGCACAGTATACATCAGCTTTGGCGTTGTTTATGCCACCTTGTTCGTTATCGACTAACTAAATACCGCGCACTGGTTTGCTATTGACCCACTCAAGGGCAGCAAGGCATCTTGGTTTTATAGGGAATCTCGCATCCGCCCCCTGCTCTGCGAACAAGTTGGCCGAAACAGTAGATGAGCGGCCTGTTCTCCCCGCAAGGGAGGACTTTAGAGCCGGCGCTGAAAATCTCGGGGGAGAATAAGCGCCGGTTTTATTTGGGATGTTGGCATCTTCGCCCGTGGATGGATCTCTCGATGCGAGAATTTTGTTCTTCTTCGGGAATTCTAACGTTCTTAAGACTCTTACCGCTCCAGAATGTCCCTGTATGCATTCAGCGCTACCTTCTTTGGCTGCGCGGGCAACGGAACATCCACGCTGCGGCTGGCGTTTCCTTTCATGCCCATCTGGCCAATGCGCACCATGCCTTTACCAAAGTCGGCGTAAACAGGCACCAGCATTAGAAACTGGTCATCAACTTCACTCTGCGTGACGGTCATGTGAAGATTTGGCTTCCCGTTCACCGAGTTGAATTGGTAATCCAGGTGGTATTTCGTTATCTGGGTCCCATAAACCCATTCGCTGAAGAACCAGTCCAGCTTGCCATCGCCTGCCAGGTCCATTGTCTTGGACATATGCTTTACCACCACGGCCTTAAAGGACTCGGTGGAGGCGGCCTTGTTCTGGTGGCTTTCAACAAAGTCGTGCATCATGGCAATGAACGCTTTATCGCCATCCTGCTGGCTATACATCATGGAGCGCAGCATTTGCAGAATGTATGCGCCTTTGGGATAAGTCACGTTCTGGTAAGCATGCAGTGTGCGCGGAGAATCCAGCCGCAATCCCATCCAAAGCGGCCCGGCATCGTTGGGCGCGATGCTGTATTCATTTTTCTCCAGAATGCGCTTCTTGAGCCGGTCCCAGAATTCAACATAGTCCTTGCGCCAGTCGCCGGCCACGGCCTGTTGCAGAAACAGCCCGGCGGAAAACTCGGCAAACCCTTCTGAGAGCCATTGATCATGGTATGAAGCCCAGCCCACGGCGTGGCCCCACCACTGGTGCGCCACTTCATGTGGGGTTACCTCCTGCACAAACCCGGTGAATTTTCTGTCATTGTTGCCGAAAAGCATCCAGCGTTGCGTTGAGTCTGTATAAGCTGAGATGGGCAAATAGACCAGGTTGGGCCAGGATTGACCAAAATAAAAGTCGGGCTGCTCTGTTACGTAGATCTCATCGTAAGGAATTTTGCCGAAGAAAAAATTGCAGAGCTGCAATTGGGCGCGTGTCTGCTCCAGAGCGTACCTGGTCATGCTCTTGGGCGCCATGGTTTTAAGAATGCTGTACTGGCTCAGGTTGTCCGGCAGCTCAGTCAGGTAGAAGCCGGAAATCTTGAAACCGGTCTTCTCGTCAGGCAGCTCAAGCTTTTGATAGTTGCCGTAATTGAATCCAGCCACCGCCACGGGCTGAGCAGTGACCCAGTGTGTCACGGCATAATCCTGCTCCGTGGATTCACCCTTCAGCGTACCTACGCTGACCACCTTGTACTTCTTTGGGACTTTGAACGTGAGGTCGTAGAGTGAGTGCTCCCCAAATCCATTCAGGTTGGGATACCACGATGTTCTGGCGCG
>DASRCD010000215.1:0-3586 GCA_035653315.1 Candidatus Angelobacter sp. | reverse complement strand
CCGCAATACTCCACCGTACGCAATCTGGACATTCTGGCCGGGCGCTTTTTTGATAGTGAAGACTCAATGGCCCGCTCGCATGTAGCGGTGGTGACGCAGCAGTGGGCGCAAAAGATTTATCAGGGCCAGGATGCGGCGATCGGCAAGAACATTAAAATCAACGGCCTGCCTTTTGTGGTGATTGGAACTTTTCGCGAGCGCGTGGAGACGTTTGGCCAGTCGGAAATCGCGGAAGATACAATTCTGATTCCCTACAGCGTGAGCCGTTATTTTATTGGCACAGACGCGGTCAAGCAGATTTTCTTTTCCGTCTCGGATATGGGCGATGTGCCTCATGCCAGCGCCATGATCAAAGAAGTATTGCAGGCTCGGCATCGCCCCACCTCAGTTTACCGGGTGGACAATCTCACGCAGCTTTTACAGGTGGCTTCCCGGGCGGCCAATGGTCTTACCATTATGCTGCTGTGCATTTCTTTGCTGGTGCTGCTGGTAAGCGGTGTCGGCATCATGAATATCATGCTGGCGAACGTGCGCACCAGGATCCGTGAGATTGGTATCCGCAAAGCTATTGGCGCCACAAGCCGGGAGATCCGTCTGCAGTTCCTCACGGAAGCCCTTTTGATTTCCCTGAGCGGTGGAATTGTGGGAACCATCCTCGGTCTGGCACTGCCTTTTTCTGTCCGCTTTCTTACGGAGTACCGAATTCCCATTTCCGGCTTGTCGGCGATTATTGCGATTGCTGTAGCGATGCTGGTGGGAGTGGTATTTGGCACGCTGCCGGCAACGCGCGCCGCGCAATTAGATCCCGTAGAAGCACTGCGGTATGACTGATTGTGATTAGCTACCAGCGGTCAGTAAAGAGCAGAACGCTTGCTGTGGTGCCAGCCGCGCATAAAAATTCAAGAAAAATGAAATGAAAGACTTTCGTGATTTGAAAGTTTGGATGAAAGCTCATGAGCTAGCGCGTAGTTCAGTGAAGCTGACTGCTGAAGACAGAGCTACTGAATGCAATAAAAAAACCGGGCTGGTTTGCCCGGTTTTTTAGCTGAAATGATGTTGGTTTACATCACAAGCGCTAAAGTTTCCAGTTCCTTGTGCAGCGATTCCACATTGCAATTCGCGCTTTCAATGCGTCCTGCTGCGTCTAATGCCGATTCAGGAGACACGCCGTACCCGCGTCCCGTTAAAAACATTTTTAAAAGTTCTGCCGTCTGGAATGAATCAAGCCCACCCTGCAGGAGCTCATTCCGAAGCGCCGCCACTTCAGCCACTGAGAATTTCTCTCCCATAGGTCACCTCCGACCCTTACACCTTGTTATTACATTAGACACGTTATTCATCGGCTTTGTTGCAGGAAAATTTATTTTACGTAAATCGTAGGTAACACGACGAAAGTAATTCAGGCCCTTCCGCCCCTGAATTTCCGCTTCTTGATGGTTCCTAACGAAACTTTTTAAACCTATCCAGGCAACATTTCACTCAGCCATCTTGCTTACATGCACGTCAAACGTCTCTTTCGCAAGCAATGATGTAAGCTGAAAAGCCTTGAATTTATTCCCGATCAACTCGCGTTGACGGTACAAACCTGGTTCACTATCCACCACTTCATGCTTGGCCTGCCAGTCTTCCAGAAAGGCCTGCGCTTCCTTTGTGCCGATCTCTGTTCCAGTGCCGGTCATTGTCAAGGCTTCAGTAGCGTAAGATTCCAGCAATTTAGGCCAGTATTTGGCCAGCAGAACATTGCTGGCAAACATATCAGCCCAAACAATGTGTCCTTTCACTGCTACTACGACTCCAACCGCATTTTGGTTCCGTAGCTGCCTGATCACGCTTTCATAGGACTTCTGCATAGGGCCAGTAATGGCATCCACTTGCGCCTGGACAGCTTTGTTCTCTCGCGCTTTTGCATAAGAGGTTGTGTTGTTCAGTTGGTTGACTGAGTACCTGTATTCACTGGACGCCATGCCGCTCGATTCAACAGCGCCACCTGACCCTCCGGCATGTCCCGCTCCAACCCCGCCCCCACTTCCTGCTCCCACCTCAATTCCAGGAGCGGCAGCAACCACAGTTACCATCTCTTCCCGGCTGTTTCCCACGGCATCCCAAACTTTCTGCTGGTCCTGATCAAACATGGCTTTCATACGTACGCTCGGCTGGAGCATCACGGATGCATGTGTATCAAATTTTGATGAGGTTTCCGTCCAGCGCCCGTGTTCCACGCAAAAGACTGAGAGATCGACCGGGTCGCTTTCTGAGGGCACAATCCTGTCTTTCGCCACTACGCGGTCCTGCTTGCCCCCGGTAACAACTTCACCAGCCAGCAGAATCAGCGGATGCCTGGAGTTATTCACCAGGACAAGCCGGTTCACCTCCGCGCCGCCATAAGGCCGCGATTGTCCGGGCCGGCGCTGCAGGCCAGAATGGAGATTACCAACTTCAGTGATTACAACGTCACCGGAGCGAATGCCTTCATCCAGCGTGATAAAGTCACTCGTGTCATGGATTTTGGCCGAAACTACTGGGAAAATGGTTAAATTGCCATGTGTGATTGGCGCTAAGATCTTGTAATCATGGATAGTAGATGGCGTGTCGGCGGATTGCCCCGCCCTGGCTGCAGGCATCCATAGCCAGCCTGCGATGATGGTAAAAATGAGACCCAAAAGTAGCTTTTTCATAAGCACTCCCTTTAGCCCCAGTCCTTGTTTTCAAATTAAGAATGTAAAATGAGAGTAATCTTGCGGTTAAAGTTGGTACTATCCGTAGCATGAGTTCTGGGCCCAGACCGGCAGAGGCAATTTCTGTTCGCGCTCTTTTTGAAAAGAGCGGAGCAGAACGCTACGGGCTCACCTTGCAGGCCTTTGAAATCATCTTGGATCAGGTTGCAGGCAAATATCTGCCCGGCGCAACGGCGCAGAGAAAACTTGAATTCTGGGGCGAGCTGCGGCTGGAAGAGCTTGCGCTGGCGCGCGGCTGCGCCGCCGGACATGATTCTGCCTGGCAGGTTTTCCTTACACGTTTTCGCGAGAAGCTCTATGACATTGCGCGCGGGATCACCAAGGAAGATTCCAGCGCCCGCGACTTGGCGGATTCACTTTATGCTGATCTTTATGGCACTACTGAGCGTGAAGGGCGGCGCGTCTCCCGGCTGAATTTCTATATGGGACGCGGTTCACTGGAAGGCTGGTTACGAACGGTACTGGCCCAGGAATTTGTGAATCGCTATCGTAAGACTAAGCGTCTGGTAAGTCTTGAAGAGCAGGCGGAAGACGGGGTACAGTTTTCCGCAGCCGAACCAAGCCCCGCAAGCCCGCTGGACCACCGGCTGGGGGCAGCCCTGGATGAAGCGTTAGCGCGGCTTTCAGGCGAAGATCGCATGGTTTTAGCCTCCTATTACCTGGATAACCGTACCCTGACGGAAATTGGCCGTATGATTGGGGTGCATGAATCCACCGTCAGCCGCAGGCTGGAAAAGCTGCTGAAAGGCGTGCGGAAGCAGGTTTTAGCCGGGTTGATATCCAGAGGCATGAACCGGGGGCAGGCGGAAGAAGCCCTGGAAGCCGATGTGCGTTATTTACAGGTAGATGTG
>DASRCD010000214.1:0-5697 GCA_035653315.1 Candidatus Angelobacter sp. | reverse complement strand
GCAAAACTCCTTTAGTGTGTCTTTTTGTGAGCCCCCCAGACCCTGTGTGGCGGGGTTCAGCTTGATATGGGGCTCATCATCAGCTTTAAATACTGGCTTGTCTCCCTTGAGCATCTCATTGCGGAACATCAGAGAGATTGCCTCTTGCACCTGCATGACGGGAATTCCCGGTTTGATGCGCGCAACAAGCACCAGCCACCATGAATCCATCTGTTCACGCCCGGCATTCAGCAACATATGTGGAACAAGAAGAGAATGTTTTGCAAGAGGCACCCACATATCAAAGTTGCTGGAGAGTGTGAGCGCGTCAAACTTTGGCTCAGTAACGCCAATGATGGTAAAGACCGTGCCATTCAGTCGTATTGTCTTGCCGATGGCAGAAGGCGAACCACCAAAGGCTGATTGCCAGAAGCCATAATTCAGGATTGTGACAGGCGGCGCTTCAGGAGTATCGTCGCTTTCAAGGAATAGCCGCCCCATGTGGGCGCGAATGCCAATGGTGCCAAAATAATCGCCAGAGACAAACTGGCTTTGTATCATGCGCGCTGGCCCGTTGCCGCTCAAATCAAGCTGCTGGTCGCCTGTGTAGGCAGCCACATGAGAGAAGACCGTGCCTTGCTTCTGGATATCTTTGAAGAAGGGTAGCGGTAGAGAACATCCGTTGGGATTGGGACCGTCGCTGTTATCTTCACAATCGCCAAAACTCCAATACGAGACGGTCTTGGGGCCATTGTTGGCATGCCATTCCAGATACATCAGGTGCTCAGGATCGGGGATGGGCATACTCCGAAATGCCACCGCATCAATCAGGCTGAAGATGGCGGTGTTCGCCCCGATGCCAAGTGCCAGCGTGAGCACGGCGATAACCGTGAACCCCGGTGATTTACGCAGCATCCGCCAGCCATAACGCGCGTCTTGCAGCAATGATTCCAGCAGGCGTCCGCGATGAACTTCACGCAAGGATTCTCTGGTTTGCTGCACACCGCCAAAGGCGATCAATGCCTGGCGGCGCGCTTCATCGGGCTGCATGCCCTTCGCGATATTCAGCTCGATTTCTTTTTCCATATGAAAGCGAAGTTCGTCGTCGGCATCATCTTCCTGGCGATGCGGCATAAAGAGCCCGCGAAGTTTTTTAAGCATGGCGCAATCCTTTAACTTTGCTGCAATACCAACGCAATGGCAGCGGACATCCGCTCCCACTCACCCAGTTCTTTTTCCAGTTGGTTCCGGCCAGTGCGTGTAAGCGAGTAAAACTTGGCCCGGCGATTATTGTCAGAGGTATTCCACTCAGCATCGACCCAGCCGCGCTGCTCCAGGCGGTGCAGCGCCGGATAGAGCGATCCCTGCCCCACCTGTAACACGTCTTTGGAAATCTGCTGGATACGCTGGGCGATTCCCCACCCATGCATCGGTTCCAATGCAAGCGTCTTGAGAATCAGAAGGTCCAGCGTGCCTTGCAATAAATCAATTTGGTTTCCCATTGCTCCCCTCGAATGTCGACAAAAGAATAACAGCATCTTGTCGAATGTCAACAAGAGAGTTGTGGAGCGTCTGTAAAAAGAAAATTTGATTGAGAACTGCGTTTGCCAAAGATGGAGCCTTGGTAGGGTCGTCGCTTCAACAACTGAATGCTTCAGATCTTGTGCAGTCCTGATTTGCCTTCTGGACTTTTGCACATACCACGGTGCAAACGCATTTGTTTTCCGAACAGAGTCACAGAAATTGTTGCAGTATTGATGCAATTCTGCTCTGGATCATCTATCATTGTGCCCTTCAATTTGCACTTATTTTGTAACGCAGTTTTTATAGCGCATTGAAGAACGGATCGTTCTGGCCAGAATGACTGGTGAAGCCGCCACTTCCCAGGAGAACCCCCTTATGCTGAGGATCAGCAAGGCTGACTACGATCTAATTCGATGGGAAGCCAAACGCAGCTACCCGCACGAATGCTGTGGAATCATTCTGGGTACGGTTGTGGGTGGTCAGCGAATTGTGACCATGACCCTGACCTGTGAAAACATACGCACGGATTCGCCCACCAACCGTTACAGCATTCATCCTGAACAAGTAGTGGCGGCCTTAAAGCTGGCGCGGAATCGTGGTGAAAGCATCATTGGGTTTTACCATTCCCACCCGGACCATTCACCGCATTACTCATCCACTGATCTGGCTGAGGCCCACTGGTTTGACTGTTCCTATGTAATTACCAGTGTGGATAAAGGGGTTCCCGCCATCACAGCGTCTTACGTCCTTAGCGGAAGCGAAGAAAAGAAAAGTTTTGAGCCGGAAAATATTGAGATCGTAGCGGACCAGCAGACCCTTCTTTATGCCACGTAAGCTATATAATAAGAACATGCCGGTTTGCCTCCAGCAGAAGAACGCCATTATCACAATGGCCCGAATGCGCGCCGGCCACTCATTCCGCATTCACGCGTTCTGTTTCTAAAGAATTAAACTATTCAACACAGCTTGCAAGTCCAGCAGAAAGGACATTTCCCATGGCGACAACATTTGCGCCGCACGAGCTTCCATCACTCAACAATGAAGAGGTACTCCGCTATTCCCGGCACCTGATCATGCCGGAAGTAGGCATGGAAGGGCAGCAAAAGCTGAAAGCTGCGCGCGTGCTTTGTATTGGGACCGGCGGGCTGGGATCGCCGCTCGCGCTTTACCTTTCTGCCGCAGGCGTAGGCACCATTGGACTAGTGGATTTTGACGTGGTGGATTTCACCAATCTGCAACGGCAGGTGATCCATTTCACCAGCGACGTGGGAAAACCAAAGCTTACGTCCGCTAAGGAAAAAATTACGGCCATCAATCCGTTTGTGAATGTAAAAACTTTTGAAACCAGGCTGACCAGCGCCAACGCGCTTGAGCTTTTTGCCGACTTCGACATCATCATTGACGGCACGGACAATTTTCCCACGCGATTTTTAGTCAATGATGCCTGCGTGATGACGGGCAAGCCCAATGTTTACGGTTCCATCTTCCGCTTTGAAGGCCAGGCGAGTGTCTTTGCCGCGAAAGATGGCCCATGCTACCGCTGTTTGTATCCGGAGCCTCCACCGCCGGGATTGGTACCCTCATGCGCTGAAGGCGGCGTGCTGGGAATTTTGCCCGGATTGGTTGGCCTGATACAGGCGACGGAAGCCATCAAGTTAATTTTAGGCAGCGGCCAGCCATTGATTGGCAGGTTACTGCTGATAGACGCAATGGGCATGAAGTTCCGCGAGTTGAAGCTGCGTAAAAATCCTGATTGCGTGGTTTGCGGAACCAACCCTACTGTGACTAAACTCATTGATTACGAAGAGTTCTGCGGATTGCGAGGTCAAGAAAAGCCAGTGAATACCGGTGTTCCTGAGATCAGCGTGGAAGAATTAAAACAGCGGCTGGATGCCAAAGAAGATTTTGTCCTGCTGGACGTGCGTGAGCCGCATGAATACAACATCTGCAACTTGAATGGCGTGCTGATTCCGCTGAATGACCTGCCGCGGCGCGTCAATGAGCTTGATCCCAACAAAGAAATGGTGGTGCATTGCCGCTCCGGGGCCCGTAGCGCACGCGCTGTCGGCTTTCTCCGCCAGGCGGGATTCACCAAAGCAAAGAACCTTGCTGGCGGCATTCTGGCCTGGGCTGATCGAATCGATCCCAAAGTGCCTAAGTACTAGCGGCCACCAAAGACCAGCGGCAGTTTAATTTTTACTCATAGAGGAAAGTGAACAACAGAAATGTTGTTCGCTTAAACTCCAGGTTCAGGTTCTTCTTCTTCCCTGGAATCCACAATCTCTTCATCGCGCGGTGGAGGCTCAATTTCTTCCATCTGCTTTTTCCTGGTCTTGTTGTTCAACTCTGCGCGCCGCTCCTGGGACTGGCGGATTACTTCAGAAAACCGGTTCTTGGAATTGTCGAATTTCTTGTCCATGTGCCTAGCATACACCGGAAAAAGGCCGTCCGGAAAAGGCGGGCGTGAGATTTACGAATATAGGCAGCCCGGCGCATCTTAAATCTTTTCCGGCGCAGTATGCTGGCAAGCCGGACACTCGTGGAAAAGAATTAGGGCCATTTGGCGCCGATCTTACTTTGTTGTCGCCGTCAGCGTAGGTAGATCATAAAGCTGGATACGCATTGTTACTTGCTTACGCTTATCAAAATCGGCCTTCGGCACGGGATAGGAAAAAATCGCCACGCCTGTAAATGACGTCTTGGAAGGAATTTTCAGCTCCTCTTTCAGCCAGTCCGCTTTGGCTTCCTCTAGTGAAGGAAACGCAGCCATATAGCGCGGCGCCTCTCCTGACGGCGCGGCAGTATCAATAAGTTTTTTGCCGTCTTCAGTATCCACCTCCGCCGTAATGTTCTTGATCCAGAGCGGACGCTCAAATTCATTATCGATTTTTACCTGGATTGCAGCCATGGTATTGCCCGTCTGGTCCGCCGTGGCAATTTTGGTGATCGCTGCCGTCGCGTTCAGCTTTGTATGGTTGGAGAGCACTACCAGAGTCACCACAATCGCCACCACCACGGCCGCCACCAGCAGCGGCACAATCGGGGGCAGCGTCCACTTGGCGCTGTCCATCTCTTCAGTAATGGGAATGCGCCCCGCATCACCGGAAGTTGCGGGCGTTTTTGGCGAAGCCTGGTTAGATAAAGGCTGATTGGGCGGCGGTGTCGTCTTGTTGTCGTCAGGCATGAGCGTGGCTCCGGAAACAGAATACTATCCTGAGATGCTGAAATCCTAACCGGCGCAACTGAACCTTATCACTTGGTAATAAAACCTCCAAGAAAACTGCGGTTTCAATGTACGGTTAAGTGCCGGAAGAAAAATGTTTTTGGTCTAGCATTTCTTTCACCACCTCGGCTGCATCCTTCTTCTCGCCATCCACCGCATAGTTGAGCTTGCGCATGTCTTCGACGCTAATGCGGCCGCTCAACTGTTCCAGAGCTTTGCCAAGCTCAGGATATTTCTGCAACGTATCCCGCCGGACAATCGGCACAGCATCATAAGGCGGGAAATAATGCAGATCATCCTCCAGCACCACCAGATCAAGCGCGGCGATCAGCCCATCTGTGTTCGATCCTGCAACCATATCCACCTGATTGTTCTGCAAGGCGCGGTACAGCAGCCCCAAATCCATTACTCGCGGCGACTCTGCAAATTTAAGACCGTATTTGCTGACCAGCCCTTTATATCCATCAGCGCGCTCCATGAATTCATAGCCTACTCCCAGGCGGAGTTGCGAGGAAATCTTTGCCGCATCAGAAAGCGTCTTCAGGTTCAGCCGGCGGGCATCATTGCCGCGCATGACCATGGCGAAAGTATTGTCAAAGCCGAGTGAAGGCAGCACCTCCAAGCCGAATTTCCGCGCATAAAAGTCTTTTACTTTGGTAAACACTTTTTCGTGATCGGCTAACGGCGGCTCTTTCAGGATGGCCACCAGCGCCGTGCCCGTGTATTCCACATACATATCAATCCGTCCGGAGAGCAGCGCCTGATGGCAAATGTAAGTCCCCGCCAGATAAAAGCGTTTGTTGACCGGCAGTCTGGTAGAGCGGCTGATCTGTTGCGCCAGGATCTCTCCCAGCACTAATTGTTCAGTGAAGTTTTTGGAGCCTATGGTAATTCCAGAAGCTTTAGGCACGCAGCCGCACAGCAACAATGCCAGTCCGGAAAGAAAGCTGCGGCGGTCCATCAGTGATGTG
>DASRCD010000213.1:0-2168 GCA_035653315.1 Candidatus Angelobacter sp. | reverse complement strand
TTTATGCTGATTGCCATGTCAGTAGCGCCCAGCGGGCGTGTTGGTGTAACAGCATTGGAAGGAGCGGATTCAGCGCTTGCGCCCTTGCTGTTAGTTGCATGAACAGTGAATGTGTATGTGGTGCCATTGGTTAAGCCAGCTACAACCGCAGTAGTGGTTGTGCCATTCGGTGTAGTTGCCGTAATTCCCGTGGGAACACCACCGACGCGCGCAGTCACCGTATAGCTTGTAATCGTGGCATTGCCATTGCTTGCAGGCGGAACCCAAGAAACCGTTGCTTGTGAATCAGCCGGCACGGCAGAGGTTCCAGTGGGCGCACCGGGAACAGTAATTGCGATTGGCGTAACCGAATTGCTTGGTGCCGAGAACGCACTTGTGCCCTGAGCATTGGTGGCCGAAACGATAAACGTATACGCTACGCCATCCACCAAGCCATTGACGGTAACAGCAGGCGTTAGCGTGGACCCATTCACAGGAACAATTACATCCGGCACCAGAATGCCGTTGGACGCTGTGGCATTCCGCACTGTATAGCTGGTTGCAGGGCTGCCGCCTCCGCTCAGGAAAGAAATAAATGCCTGGCTATCTCCTGCTGCGGCAGTTACTCCCACCGGCGTGCCTGGAGCAGTTGGCGCTGCTGGAGTGGTTGAAACCGCGTAATAGCGCCCACCACCAGCTATTCCGCCTTCCTGCCCTGGATCATCGCCGACATACAGCACTGGATTTGCCGGGTCAGAGGCGTCAATGGAAATGCTGATGAGAAAAAGAAAGTTATTTCCATAATTGTTGTCGAGAGTAAGTGTGCCGTTGGGGTTGGAGAGGCCGGAAAGTTTAAAGATGTTGTTCTGTGCTTCTGCTATGTACAAAACATCACCGTTCGTTGCGGGATATGCCTGGTCACTGGCCATGGCAAAAGCGCCTGTGATTTGTGTCTTCAACTTGGTTACGCCATGGCACGGAGAGTTGCCGTTTGCTGGAGTAAAGCACTGGTCAGCATTCTGTATCTGCCAAAGTCCACGGATATCAGAACCCCACAAATCATGCCCCACCCATGCGATGCTGAGGCCCCGGCGCGCGTCAGCGGTTGTGCCCATTACCACTACGTTGGAGCATGGCACGGTTGCGCTGGAGGGGGAGATCACGCGTACCACATTGCCGTTCAGCTTAAAGTCAATGTACAGACCGCCATCCGGACCAAGGGCAAGCGCCCAGGGAAAACTGCCGCCCAGGCCGCAACCGTTGGCATCACCCAGAAATTCTGCCGTGGGAGAAAGCAGCCCCTGGCCGGAATCACCGGCGGGAAGATAGTGATAGCGGGCCACGTTTGCTCCATTGCCATCGCTCACGGAATAAATTGTGTTGGTCAGCGGGTCGTAGGCCAATCGTCCGGGAGTAAAAGCTGCTCCGGACACAGTGGTTACACAACTTGCTGCATTGACTGTGAATGGAGCGCCCGCATCCAGATCTGGATCAAGCCGGCAAAGTCCATTGGTGGTGTCGGCCGTCCATAAATGGCGGAACGGTTTTCCGGTGGCAGGATTGATGGCGGTCCCAGACAATACCTGCGCGCCATAAGGCAGGGTAAATCCGGTGGCCAAAAGTGTATTGCTGGCTGTGGGGGCGGTGGTCTGTGCGCTGGCTGCGTTTATAAATCCTGCAAAAATGGCAAACGCAATGAAAATCCGGTTAAGGGAATTGGTCTTCCCGGGTTGAAACTTACGCAAGAATCTCCACTTTGCTGTGATCAGTTTTAAACTTCTCATGGGCGTGCCTTAGCATCTCTTTCCCCGGAAGTGTCGTTAAATCCTGGTGGTGCGGAACCTTATAGAGATTGCTCCTCATGTCAGTGGAGCGGCCATCATGGTCAATTTATGCCGGGGTTTAAACGCGGATTGATCCATTGGCTGCCACGTGCGACTGTGGAGAGAGTTCCGATATTACGCAGAATGAGCATAGGCCTGACGTGTCTGGCCAGTTTTGTCTCGTCTGTTTTACTTATGCCGCTAGAGATTGCTTATTGAAGGTGGCAAATCAGGAAAATTCCTGAAGAGCCAATAAGCGCGGCTGGTCCCGAAGCACCCGCGGGTAAAGGCAAATTTAAAGTTCAGGATGCTTCGATCTGGGCAGCATCCTAGTGCAAAGTCTATCGACCGGAATCATACATAACT
>DASRCD010000212.1:0-2402 GCA_035653315.1 Candidatus Angelobacter sp. | reverse complement strand
GGACTGTTGGGACGCAGATCACAATGATTAGTAAAAACCCCCGCCGTGGTGGGCTGGCAGGGAAGGAACGTATCCGGGTTTACGGCAATCGGGGCGATATCGCCTTCAAGTGATGCCAGCGAAGCACTGGTGTTCTGGTTTGTATGCCCAGGCACTGGAGGCACGTGATCATAAGGACCGCCGCCTTCGTCAAAGCTGAAGAACAGCGCAGAATCTGACCAGGATGGGCTGGCCATCAGAGTATTAATAAGGTTGGAAATCTGTGCCTGACCAGCAAGAATTGACTGACCCGATCCGGGGTGCTCGTCGCCATGGCCGAAATCCGCTTCAACATAGGCGAAAGCAGGCAGGGTATTGTTCTGCATGTCAGTTATAAACTGGCTGATAGGGGCAATGTGCGTTGAATCCACGGTGATCACGCCGCTGGCATTCTTGAAAATATATTTGCCGCTATAGGTAAAGTACGTGAAAGTGGTTGAAGGGCTGCCATTGGCATTCGTGGCAGAGTAATAAATTTTCCAGGATATGTTGTTTTCATCCAGCAACTGGAAGATAGTCTTGGCCGTGAGTTGCGGCGCTCCTCCATCATCAACGCCAGGATCATAGACGTATCCCTGCGTGGTTCCGCCAGACATGGTTGCCAGCCGGTTGGGAATGGTCTTGCTGGCCACGGGCGAGAACCAACGGTCAGAAAGCGCAAACTGCGAGGCTATGAAGTAGTAATAGTTCAGCTCTGGTGTGCCGGTGGTGCTTGTGTCCTCATAGAAAGCCATGGATCTCTGGCCGGTAAGATCAGTAAAAGCTCCGCTGCCGCTGCCAGACTTGGCAAATCCTTCCGCAGTATGAACAAAGCCATCCATCAGAATTTGTCGTGTGGTGGTGAAATCAAACCGGCTCACATCTCCAAAACTTTCCAACCAGGCTGAACTCATATCATCCAGGCAGCTGCTGGTGGTATGGAAAAGCTGGAATACCTGGCCTTCATCATCTTTATTAGAGATGGATGCCAGTTTGTCATCGATGCCGTCCACATCGTATTCAACGTGGTCGTCTCCAATGTTCCACCCCTTTGCTTTCCGGTACGGATTGAGCATGCCAAAGTAGCTGTCAAAGCTGCGATTTTCCTGAAGCATGAAAATAATGTGATTAATTGCGGTAATGCCGCCGGGCGTAGGCGTTGGCGTGGGAGTTGGAATCGGTGTTGGCGTAGGTGTAGTAGTTGGGGTTGGCGTGGGGCTGGGAGTGGGTATGGGCGTCGGAGTAGGTGTCGGCGTTGGCGAGGCCGCAACTGTAATGTTCTCTGACGATGAAAAGAAAAATCCCGTGGAATCCCATGCCCGGATCACAATCGCGTGCTTTCCAGCCGCCAGGGAGAGCACGGCGATCAGTGAAGCGTTGGCGCTCTTGGCTTTCTGAACGGAGTCCACATACATGATCATGGCGGTGATCGTGTGTTCGTTGTCCCGGGCGGCAGCGCTGAATTGTACAGGCGAGCTGACTGTGGCGTTACTGCCTGGTGAGCATATCTTTACTGTTTTGTCAGTTGTGGCGGTGCATGTCTGGGCAGAAGCACGGCCAGTAGCAAAAACACACACGAGACAAAGCAGAGCTGCGGAAGACAAATAGCGGGGCAGGATCATTTGACGGCTGACCTTCAATAGGATTTTTTACAACAGAGCTGGTCCCGCAAGGGGGCGAGACTTTCTACAGGAATTCTGCGTTATAGGAGTTCAGCTACTATGCTCGAGGTTGTCCTTACCTGTGGGACTTTATGACCTTAGGAACCAAGGCAGCAGCAATTTTGCCTAACCCGGCTAGAGCACTTCTAGCTTAGAATGTGAGCTGCCATCCAGCAGCTACAAAGCTGTATATGAGATTTCCTGGGAGGTCTATCGTGCAACTATCGTTCCGCCATTCATCCGTAATTACAATCCTGTTGATTATGTTTTCGGTCAGCCCTGTTTATAGCCAGACTGATGCCCCAGTTCCGCAGCAAGCAGCCAGCCCGCAGAAGGAAACAACCTATCAATCCCAAACGGTACTGCGGGCCACTACGCGTTTGGTCACTCTGGATATAGTTGCACTGGACGAAAAAGGCCAGCCTATCACCGGACTGAAAGCGGAAGATTTTACTGTGCTGGAAGATGGAAAGCCGCAGAAGATCAGCGATTTCAGTTTTCACCAGCCGGGCTCCGGCAGCACTCCTGCACGTCCAACAGCGCCGGGAGTTATCAGCAACTCTCCTCAATATTCTTCTAATAGCTGCCTGAATGTAATTTTGCTGGATGCCATCAACACCGAATTTTCCAATCATGTGTATGCGCAGGACATGCTGGTGAAATACCTGGAAACTAATCCAAACATCCAGCCAACGGCTATTTTTGCGCTGCAGCAGAAATTGA
>DASRCD010000211.1:0-3168 GCA_035653315.1 Candidatus Angelobacter sp. | reverse complement strand
ACCGGCGAAGTAAAGTGTTTTCATAACCGGCGCAGCCAGGGCGTGGGCGGCATCAATGCCTCCACCAGCGGCATAACTATAGGCGCCACGAAAAAAAGGATCGGCATCCCAGTCATGAAAAAAAGCGCCGGTAAGCTGGGTCTGAAGCTGATGCACATCAAGGTTCATGGTACGCGCCAGCGAGCGTAATGCGGTCTGCACAACTTCATCATGGGAAGCATGGGCCAACGCCACGGCATAATGTCCCGCTGCCCAGCCAATGAGAACGGGACGGGCCAGCGGATTCAAGGTCCACCAGGTGGGAAAATCTGGATCATCAGTGAAGAGGAAGCTCAGGGACTTCATGTCCTTATCGCGCTCCCAGAATTTTTCCTGAAAGCACAGAACCACCCGCACCACTTTTCCCATTTCAAGAAAACTCATGGCATTTTGTTTTTCCGGCAGCGGTGGAGAAAATACAACATCACCGTTCTTCAATACGCCAAGCGGCACGGTGATAATGGCGCGGGGAGCCTGATATTCCGCGCTGGCAGTGCGGGCCGTAACTCTGCCCTGCTGCCAATGGATTTCTTTTACCGCAGCATTCATCACGGTATTGCAAAGTTTGGGATCAATACGGTTGGCAACAGCCTGCACCAGCTTTTCATAGCCGCTGGAAGTGCGAAACTGATGATCGCCATGAATGGCTTCTTCTGCCTTGATATCGCGCGCAATGGAATAAGCGCTGATAAGAGAGGGATTGGCGGCATGAAAACCTTCAACATATTTCAGGGCCTGTTGCCGCACATCTTCTTTCGCGCCGGTGCGGTCAAGATAATGCTGAAAAGATTGATCGGGCTCATCCGTGGGAATCTGTTCAAAAAGTTTGTCCACATCGGCCATGAGATGACCTGCGTCCTTCCATTCGCCTGAAATTTTTCTCTTGAATTGGCCTTCCACTGGAACTATCGGAATGCCTGCTTCCGCAGCCAGTTCAAAAATTTCATTGGGACTACCATGGACAAATTCAGCGCCAAGATCCACCGGATAACCAGCTGTGTACTGGGTGTAAATGCGCCCGCCAAGACGATTCAACGCTTCCAGCAGAACCACGCGCACGCCTGATTCCGTGAGCTTGCGCGCGGCCACAAGTCCGGCAATCCCGCCACCGATAATTAAGACTTCTGCGTGCGTATTCACAGTTTTGCCGAAGTAACACTCTGCTTATCGCCAGCCGAAGGTAAAGGATATACGCCCAGCGACCGGGCTGCGCCCACATCCACGGTAAGCACTTCACTGGAAGGAGTTTTCTTAAGCCACTGTTGAGCGCGGGCCACGGCTGCGGCGAAGGTGCCTTGAGGAAGAACAGTCAAGTCAAGATAGAGGATGTCCTGCGAATTGGGGCCAAGGCGCACGCCAGTAAATGCGTGTCCGGGAACAATGACCACAACAGGTTTCATGCCGAGATTTTCCATGGCAGAAGCAAAGGCCACGCTCACGTCAATGCAATTGGCATTGCTGAGTTCCAGCGTTTCCCGCGGCATGCGGATACGCTGCGTTTCACCAGGATAGTTGCCGAAAGTATAAATGCTGCTTACATAGCTGATGCCTGAGCGCCGCATGGCGCGAAAGACGGCTTCCGCCTGCGCACGCACCTGAGTTTCAAGCTTTACGCCCGGAGTTGGGTTATAGCCGTGCAACCGCCCGCCGGGAATCAGGCGTTCCGCGCGGGCCACAAGCTCCAATACTTTTTCATCATGCGGCGTGACCCAGCGCGCCACTAGTTGGGCATTGGCAAACTTTCTGCCCCAATAAAGGTCTGATGCACTGTGCAGAAGCACAGGCTTTTGCTGCGCAAAGGTATGCCCTGTGGCTGGGTCTTCCACTTCAACATTGAGAGTGGCGGAACGGATTTCACCATTCTCATAGGCACGAGACGTGAGTTCAGGATCAAGATTGAATGTGCGGACTTCATGCGGGCCAATGACCGCTGTTTGCCGCAACGCTCTGCTCCACCCGGGAACTTCAGCCGTAATAATCTGGAGCACCGGCTTGGTTGAGGTATTGGCGACGCTGAGCACGGCAAGAGGCCAATAGTCGGCTGCGGCTGCCTGCCCACCAGAGAGCGCGGGAAAAATTTCACCTCGCCCGGGCATGTTGAGCTGGTATTGAATCTGCAAGGGCGATGCCGGGCCGGAGCTTGCCTGCATCCGGGCCGGCAGCGGAGGATCGGGCAAAGGCCTAAGAGCGAGCTTTGAGACGAAAATCCATGTCCAGGCCAGGGCCGCCGCCAGTCCGACTGTGGTAAACAGAAAGACCCATGCCAGAGCACGCGCAACTCTGCCTGTTTTCAGAGACTCACTCATGTTGTTCAAAATAGAGGAAAAAAACGGCAAAATTGGCCCACATGTCCCTAGCGTCGCGCAGACGACTCACATGAACCAACTTTGCCTTTGGCCTAATAGATTGGGTGATCGGGAGGGCTGTTTGGTTGCAAGAAGTTTTCTAGCCGAGCTGGCAACCTTTTTCGGAGCCAGAAGCTTACGGCTTCTTTGGCGTACTCTGGCGCTGCCAGGCGGCTGACGACTTCCAGAACTCAGGGTCTTCTACAATCCACTCACCTGCGGGATTGCTCATGACCGGGCTGATGGAGAAAACCCATGTTTCCGAGGTGAGAACAGAGTCACGTTTGTATTCGTCCAGATGGCTGCGGGCAGAATCATCGACATCAGAAGCATATTCTTCTACCGCCGGATCCAGCGCATCACCCGAGTTCCGCAATGACTGGTGCGCAGAGAAGATCAGGTAGATGTTCTTTGGCATGCCGGAGACCACCTGATAAATCACGCGATTGTCGGCAGCGCCGGCCCTCTGGCGCGCTGAGCGAAGCGCCCGATGAATCTCTTCATATTCCCGTTCAAATCCGGGACGCACCGTGACCATGGTGACGGTGAAAAAACGTGTCCGGGGCTGTACCAGTCCGGCATTGCCGCTCAAGTCATCACGGTAATGGGCAAAGACCGCGCGCGGATCGCTGACCAGGTTGGCTTTGGCCTCAAGCAGCCGGTTCAGCTCAGCACTGAGCGCGGCATTGCGCGCGAACGGTGCGGCACTCTGTTCCATGGCGAGATAGGAATCAAATCCTGAAAGAAACCATACTTCCTGCGGGCCGGTAATGGTTTGAATGCT
>DASRCD010000210.1:0-6930 GCA_035653315.1 Candidatus Angelobacter sp. | reverse complement strand
GGCATCGTGGCCGTCCTGGTAGCAACTGTGATGGTCCAAATCAAGCAGCCGCGCGATACTTCTTCTGAAATCGCATAACCAGAAAAGGCGGCCTTTGCAGGTCGCCTCTCTTGGGTTGGGCCTAGTAATAAACAGTCTGGTTCTGCCATTGCAGGCGCTGAATGACTGGCGCGTTAAAGTTGGCAGATTTCAATCCCCCCAGCGTTACCGTGGTTGAAGGAAACCACGGCGGAGCGAAATTGCTATTGGCATAGCGCACATCAAAGAGCACGTTGCGGGTTGTTGCGTTAATGTTCTTCAGGGCGTTTTGAATGCGCCCGCCCACAATCACCAACGTGTTGATTGCATTTCCAGTATTGATCAATCCGCCAGTGCCGCTCTGAGAGATGGTGGCAAGCGAGGCGTCAATCTCAAGATTTCCATTCGCCTGAGTATTCGCTAGTTGAATGTCTCCTTTGGCGGTAAATATGCCCAGCGCTTGCCCATGATCATTTGCTGGAATAAGCGTATCAGCCGGGGTGCTTCCATTGGCAGCCAGGGTAACCGGTTCGGATTTATAAAGTACATCGCCAGTGATGGTCACGTTATTGGCCGCGGTAATTGTGAGCGCTGTTCCATCGTTAATCGCAGCTTTACCTTGCCCGGGACCACTCAGCGAAGTGATGCTTCCGTTTACGTAAAGCATGGTGTCATAGCCCATGACTCCGCCTGTGGCGGGATCATATTGCTGAGGAACACCGGCGATCGTTTCCGTGGTCTTCCCATTTACAGCTACCAGAGTGCTACCCGCTCCTGAGTTTGCAGTAGGATCGATTGTGACTGTGGTCGTGGTGCTGCCTTGTGTAATGGTGTAAACCTGCCCGGCGACGCCGCTGGTGGAGAGTGTAACTGCGGCATCACCCTGTACCATGATGCCGCCACCTTTGAAGGTTGGATTTTTGCCATTCGAATCGAAAGTATAAGCCATGAACACGCCTGAAGTCGGCGTTCCCGCGCTGGGATATACGTTTCCCTTGGCGTCAAAGAGTGTATTGTGCAAATCACTTTGCGTAGGCTGTCCTGCCGTTCCTTTGCCATCCAGGACCGCGCGTTGCTGGTTGAAATCATTTGCGGGCAAGGGAACTGCTGGCTGGTTCAAGCTGAATCCCTGCTGAAAAGTTGGAGAAATGCCGTTGCCTGACGTTCCCGCGACCTGCTGGCAACTTGCGTTCTGGTATCCAGCTTTGGCGCTGGCGCTTCCAACAGAACCAGTGAACGTATATTTCCCGGTGCCAAAATTCCATGCACCGTTGGTGAATACGGGACCTGAGATGGTGCCTGGCACCAGCGTGGTGCCGTCACAGATGGTGGATGTATCTATAAACATGCCCCAGGCGGCAAAGCTGGTTTTGGAACTTGCGTTTACCACGTTGGCTACCAGCGTAATTTGTCCCCGGTCGATCATGGTGGCATTTTGACTGCCCATGGATTGTCCCTGAACCGTGATCGAGTAGTTGTAAATGTATTTGTACTGCGTGGGATTTGCCGGCAGGTTCGTGCATGACCATGATCCACTGGGAGTTCCAATTACGGTGCAACTTACCTGGCTCAGTTTGAATGAGGTGCTGGTGGGTAATTTGAATTGCTCTGGCCATGAGGCAGCCGCCTGGCCGCTTCCATTAATCTTCTGAAAATTCGAGAATTGCGCATTGATTGTTGCCGCTATTGTATTCTCGGTACCGGGCGGAATTGGTTGCACCCCGGCTGCAAACGTTGTCGGCAGTGCAACTCCGGCAGCGAACTGGTTTATGGCAGTCTGCCGGATAATATTCAGGCCGGAATCAGCAGCATAAAATGCTCCCCGAAAATTTTTGTAATAGCCATTTACCAGCACGTCTGTCCGTGCAGACCATGCCATGGATAAAACAAGCCCTGTGAGGAGCATTAAAAGCAACAAAGCAGTAATGAGGGCGACTCCACGCTCATCTTTTGCCCGTTGCGTGGATGCGATAGTGGCTGATATCCGAATTCTCATACCTTGCTTATCGGCAGGAATGAGAAAATTCAGTTATCTGCCAGGCGTGTTGGTAACTACTAAACTTTGTAGTCGATTACAAATGTGCCGAAATCTGAGTTGTAAGTTCCTGTGTAGCAATAAAAAAGGCGGCTTTTTGCGGGCCGCCTTTTGGAATGCAGGAATACTCAGTAATACGGTGTCTGGTTTTGCCAGGACAGCCGCTGGATCTTGGGAGCAGCGAAGTTCGCCGACTTCAAGCCACCAAGACTTACGTTTGTTGAGGGGAACCACGGCGGCGAGAAATTGCCATTGGCATAGCGGACATCAAATAAAACGTTGCGCGTGGTTGTATTGATGTTTTTGATATTGTTTTGAATGCGTCCACCCACAATCGTGAGCGTATTGATCAGCGCATTTGGATTGGTCAATCCGCCGCTGCCGCCCTGTGAGATGGTAGCCAGCGAGGCATCAATTTCCATGTTGCCATCGTATTTACCGGTCTTGGGATTCACCTGTGTGTCATTCAGGATGATATCGCCCGACGCAGTAAAAATGCCCAATGCCTGGCCATGATCATTACCGGGAATCAGCGTATCCGCAGGCGTGGTGCCATTTGCAGTGAGTGTAACCGGCGGAGACTTATAAGTGATGTCGCCAGTAAGTGTTACGTTGTTGGCCGCTGTGATGGTCAGAGCGGTTCCATCGTTGATAGCCGGGGAGCCCTCGCCAGGTCCTGAAAGGGCAGTAATGCTTCCGTCCACATACAACATGGTGTCATAACCCATATTGGCGCCAGTGGCAGGATCAAATTGTGACGGTACGCCTGAAATTGTGGGTTGGGCCTTTCCGTTAACAGAGACCTGAGTCGTGCCATTCGGGAAGCCGGGTTTTGCTGTGGGATCAATGGTGATTGTAGTTGTCGTGCTGCCCTGAGTGATCTGATAAACCTGTCCGGCCGCGCCAGAAGGCGAAAGCACGACTGAGGCATTTCCTTCCACCATGATGCCGCCACCGGTGAATGTAGGATTGTTGCCGTTATTGTCCACGGTAAAAGGCAGAAACACGCCTGAAGTCGGTTTTGAAGAATTTGGATACGGTTTGCCGCTGGGGTCGCGCAGCGTATTATTCAAATCGCTCAGTGAAGGCTGTCCGCCAGTTCCCTTACCATCAAGCACTGCGCGCTGCTGGTTAAAGTCATTTGTTGGCAGCGGCACGGATGGCTGATTCAAACTGAGTCCCTGCTGGAATGTAGGCGAAATGCCGTTTCCTGAAGGTCCTGCAACCTGCTGGCAGGTGCCATTTTGATAGCCTGCTTTAGCTCCAGCGCTACCTACTGCTCCCGTAAACGTGTATTTGCCTGTGCCAAAATTCCATGCCCCGTTCGTGAATACCGGGCCTGAGATGGTTCCAGGCACCAGCGTAGTGCCGTCACAAATGGTGGATGAATCAATGAACATGCCCCAGGCCGCAAAGCTGGTCTTGGAGCTTGCATTTACCACATTGGCTACCAGGGTGATCTGGCCGCGATCAAAAAGCGTGGCGTTCTCGCCGCCGTGAGACTGACCTTGGACCGTAGTGGAATAGTTATAGACGTAAGTAAATTGTGTCGTGTTTGGAGGCAGGTTCGTACACGACCATGCAGGCTTACCCGGCGCAGGCGCGGGTGTTCCAATCACGGTACAACTCGCCTGGCTAAGCGTGAAAGAAGTACTTGTGGGCAACTTAAACTTGCCCGGCCATGAACTTGAGCTTACGCCGGTGCCGGTTACCGGAGAAAATGATGCATATTGAGCATTGATGGCAGCTGCAATGGTAGCTTCTGTTCCCGCAGGTATGGGAGCTTGATTGGCTGCAAAAGTCGCTGGCAGCCCTACTCCAGGGCTAAATTGGTTAATTGCAGCCTGCCGGACAATATTCAGCCCTGAATCAGCAGCATAAAAAGAGCCGCGAAAATTTCTGTAATAACCATTGATAAGCATGTCAGACCGGGCGGACCATGCCATGGTCAACGTAAGGCCTGTCAGCAGTAGTAAAAGCAACAGCGTGGTAATCAGTGCAACGCCGCGTTCCTGTTTCTTTGATCGCCGCTGCCGCTTTCCTAAAGCCAGAATCTTGTCACGTTGCATATCGCCTCCTCAAATCACATACTGAGATTGCGGGGATTGATCACGACGGAGATTTTCTGAACCTGATATGGACCGCCGTCGAGCGAATTTCTAAACTTATTGGCTGGATCACTATTAATCGGGGTACGGGCCGTTAAATCTATGCGCACTGCTTTGATGGAAGTCCAGTCTCCACCATAACCCGAGGTGGGTTTGGGCAGGGTGGAGTCATAAATATAAGTTCCCGTGTAGGTATTCCACGCTCCCACTTTAAAGCCGATGATCTGGTCAGCAATTACGTTCTGCGCGCCTGACAATGCGGCGCCAAAAGCCACTCGCACCAGCTTGGGATCAGCAGGATCACTAGGATCTACTCCGTATGAAACTCCTGAAAGGTGAATAGCGTAATCCTGATTGGGATCGAATGAATTTGTGAGCTGATCACTGTCTCCGCTTGTGATGATGCCCATGGGATCTGGAATAGTGGCAGGAACTCCGCCCGCAAGCGTTGGCGTAAAGCTTACTTGAATGGCGCTCCCAGAAACCGTTCCCTTGGCGGAAGTAAGGATCACGGTGGTCATGCGCGGTGTACTGTTGCTGAAATCGGTGCCGCCCTGGATCAAAAGAAGCTCAGTGCCGGCAACAAATTTTGTGGTGGCCCAGGAATTTAAATCCGTGGCACTCGGAGCAGGCGTAACTCCTGGAAAAGTCAAAAAGAGAGTTCCAGTCGTGGTGTCGGCTGAAGCAGTTCCTGCCGCATTGCCGCTGGGATGCGCTGGTGGAATCGTGTCATCTGCTGTGATTACATTGAGGCGGTCAAAGCAGGTGGTGTAAGCCCAGGTGGTCGCGTTAAAACAACCTGTGGTTCCAGAATTCGATATGGTGATACCAACAGGAAAGAAAGGCATGTTTGCGCCGGGATAAAAACCGCTTCCTGCATTCACCACATCCATTTGCATTTGGGCAATGGCATTACGCACACCCAAATTCAGGCCAGCCTGGTTCTGCTCTGTTGCGTAGAGCGGTACATGCTTGCGAATCAAAGCGACTGCGGCAGCGCCAATAATCAGAAACACCAGCATGGCCACCATCAGTTCCACCAAAGTAAAGCCTGACCAGCTTTTTTGCGCTGGCGGCATCGACGATCTGTTTTTACGTGTGTTCGTCATTGCCTCACCATGCTTGTCTGAAATGTATTTGCTTGTGAAAGCTTGTCGCCATCTACCAAGCCAATCCATACGGTGATGCGAATTACACCTGCCGGCAGTCCTGCAGGGTTTTGTTCTATGACCCAGCGGCGTTTAAACAGCAGCATGTCACTTCCCGCAGAGGCAGCAGTTGCGACAGTGGTGCTGGTAGAGCCATTTTCTGAAGAGATCTGGACCTCATCGCTGTAATTCGCAACATCCGAGCCCAGATTGCCGCCAGCAGCAAGATTTGGATCGCCAATTGTCAGCCGGTTCAGGTCTTCTAGCTTTTCCGACGCTAACATAACCTGCGTACCCATATAGCGGGAATGTCCCGTGGTGCCGGACAATTGCGCCATCAGCGCAGCGAGCCCCAGCAGACCGACCGCAAGTATGAAGATCGCGATCATGACCTCAATCAGGGCAAAACCATCCTGGCGTTTTGTTTTACGGTGTAACTTTGATATTTCCATAGCTTGATACCGTGATCGTTTCTGTTTTTCCGCTGAGGGTTACGAGCATGTTGGTAACGCCGGATGCAGCAGTCGTGGAGCTCACTGTGCCGCCCGGGCTGAACGTGAATGTGGTGCTCGCACCCAGCGCAATTTTGGTCCCTGATCCTCCCATTGGGATAGGGCATGATGCAGCGTTGGAAGGTGGGCAATAATTTGTAAAAGTGCCAGTCCTGTTCGGGTCGCTCAAAACCTGAGAAGTCATTGCGGCGTTATCAAACGTGACCTGAAAGGGATAACCGTTGAAGATCGCAAGATACCGGGTGGACTGTAAGGTTCCGGTAATTGAAGCTACGGCGCCATTTAAACGGTAACTATTCATTACGTTATTGACCAGCGGCAAAGCGATGACGGTCATAATCATCCCGATTATGAGCACGAAAATGAGTTCAAGCAGCGTGAAGCCATGGGCAGAACTACTGCGCAATCGTGGAGACTTCTCTTGCTCTTGCCGAATCCGGTAATGCTTCATCCGCTTCTCCGTTCCTGTCCCGAGGGTTTTGCCACGGGTGGATGCTAGTGTTTTAGTTCACAGCTGAAACTGCATCAACTTACTAAAGTCCGTCTGGAAAGCAGTTACCGGCCAGTGGCAACGGTACTCTGAGGAATTTCTAAACTGTTGGTTTTGAACATTCTTCCGGCTTTCTCTTTTGTACTTTGGTGGTCAATATTCTGTTTGGAGCAGGCAGCCATAGGACATTCAACCGAGGAACCTTTTTGGCCATCTGGGGAGAGGAATTCAAAAGTACTCTGGGTGAATGCCTGTGTCAACGAACAGGACTGTATCGTTAAAACGAAGGTAATAGCACCTTCGTGAAGCAGGCTTGCCTGCTAAAGCAGATTTGTGATCCAGGGTCGATATGGGCTTTGTAGTTTTTCATCGTTTTTCATCTTACATTCGGCCCGTATAACCGGTTTTAGGTACGTCCGCACAGCAAAAGGAGATTGGCGGTAAAATAGAGCAGCTATGAAAATCCCACGCCATGTCCTGCTTTGTTTAGCCATGCTGATGATGTCTATTGGTGCGTTCGCTGGAAAAAAGAATGCTGACGCAGTTCCAACTGCTTCGGTGAACATGACGGTCATCCGGGAGGCAACCGGAAAGCCAGTAAAAAATGCCGAGGTGGTAG
>DASRCD010000209.1:0-6345 GCA_035653315.1 Candidatus Angelobacter sp. | reverse complement strand
CGCCGGGGCTGGGCAAGACAACGCTGGCCACGATTATCGCGAATGAAATGGGAGTGGCGTATCAGCAGAGCGCTGGGCCGGCCATTCAGATCAAGGGCGATCTCACGGCGATCCTGACTAACCTGCATGACCGCCAGGTTTTTTTTCTGGATGAAGTCCACCGTCTTCAGCCGGCGCTGGAAGAAATTCTTTATTCGGCGCTGGAAGATTACAAGCTCGACATCATTATTGGGCAGGGGCCTTCAGCGCGTACGCACACTATTGACGTGAAGCCGTTTACTTTTGTGGCGGCCACCACGCGGGCAGGGCTGCTCTCTGCGCCGCTGCGGTCGCGCTTTGGCATTCTGCTCCGGCTGGAGTTTTATACCACGGAAGAATTGAAGTTTATTGTCGAGCGCTCCGCGGAGATTCTTGGCGTGGCGATTGATGATGAAGGCGCGGATGAATTGGCGCGCCGGGCGCGAGGGACGCCGCGTATCGCAAACCGCCTGTTGCGCCGCGTGCGCGACTTTGCCCAGGTCCGCGGACAAGGCCGCGTCGATAAAGCCACAGCGCAAGCCGCATTGGAAATGCTGGAAGTGGACAAGCACGGCTTTGACGAGATTGACCGCAGGCTGCTGCTGACGATCATCCAGAAATATAACGGTGGGCCGGTGGGCCTGAGCACGCTGGCGGCTGCACTGGCGGAAGACCAGGACGCGCTGGAAGAAGTATATGAGCCATTCCTGATCCAGATTGGCTTTCTTGATCGCACGCCGCGCGGACGTGTGGCAACTCGACTTGCGTATGAGCACTTTGGGATTAAGTATGGACGGCAACCCGGGTTATTTTAAGGTCATTCGTTACTTGTCAAAGTCTTACTATTTTGTCACCATTCCACATCCAGTTCTCTTAATCAATCACTTGCGGAAAACAGAGTAGACGTTTTTCTTTGCCGCGAGTCTAAGCCCAGAAATGGGCTATGGGGGCCTTTGCAACAGAATGCTGCGACTCGGACATGCCAAATGGATTGCCGCGATGTTTGTGGCCATTCTTTGTTCCGCAGCGTCATTATTTGCGCAGCAAGGTCCCAGCATGGCGGCTCCAAATTCATCCGTTGAGCTGAACGCGATCCATATTCCGCGTTTGCAGGTTGCGCCCAAGCTTTCTGATTTTGAAGGCATGGAACCGGCAACTGAGCTGGCAAAAAAAATGGCAAAAGCCGGCAAGTTCACGCAGAAAGATCCGCGCGACGGCGCTCCGGTTTCACAGCCAACGGAAGCTTATTTGGGCTACACCTCAAAAAGTTTCTATGCGGTGTTTCTGGCCTTTGATCATGAGCCACACAAGATCCGCGCGCGCATGCTGCGCCGCGAACTCATTGATGATGATGACCAGGTGGGAATCTGGCTGGACACATTCCATGACCATCGCCACGCCTACCTGTTTTATACCAACGCGTATGGCATTCAGCAGGACGCGCTTTACTCTGAGAGCGCTGGTCCTGACATTACGTTTGATACCGTGTGGCATACCTATACCAAGATGACCAGCACCGGCTACATGGTCATTATTGAAATCCCCTTCAAGTCATTGCGCTTTAAGCAGCAGGCAAATATTGACTGGGGCGTGATCCTTGTCCGCGTGATCCCACGCAACTCAGAGCACTCATTTTTTCCGGTGGTCACCAACCGCATTCAGGGGATGCTTACGCAGGAAGGGACGGTGGACGGCTTCAGGGAAATATCGCCAGGGCGGAACATGCAGTTTATCCCTTACACATCGGTGGGAGCGTTCCGCTCGCTGGATGAGCGCGACCCGGCAGGCGATCGATTTACTGGCAAGCACGTGGAACCCAAAGCCGGACTGGATTCCAAGGTGGTGATCAAAGACAGCCTGGTGCTGGATACAACAGTCAATCCAGATTTCGGGCAGATTGAATCGGATGATCCGCAGGTTACGGTCAACCAGCGCTTTGAAGTTTTCTTTCCGGAAAAAAGACCGTTCTTCCAGGAAAACTCAAATTACTTTGCCACGCCGCTTAACCTGGTTTTCACGCGGCGCATTGGCGATCCTTTATATGGCGTGCGCCTGACCGGCAAGACCGGGCCGTGGGCGGTGGGCGCAATGATGTCCAATGACCGCTCACCGGGTGACAGCGTCATCAGCACCGATCCGCTGGCAGACCAGAATGCATTTTTCGGGATTGTGCGCATTAATCGCGAGGTGGGAAATAACAGCAGCGTGGGCATGATCTATACCGACCGCGAACTGCATACCAACCCGAATTCATTCTGCATTACCACGGGATGTGTGGTCGGGTTTAACCGCGTAGGTGGCTTTGATACACAGATCAGGATTAACCAGAACTGGCAGGTGCAGGCGCAGGCCGTGACCAGCGAGACAAAGCTCAATAACGGCACGCGGCTTTCCGGGCCTGCTTACATGGTGTTTGCCGAGCGGAGCTCCCGCCTGCTGGAATTCAATACCTTGTATCAGGACATCTCTCCGGGGTTCGACACGGAAAGCGGTTTTGTGAACCGCGTGGATTACCGCCGCTTCAGCAATTTTGCCGGGCTGACGTTTCATCCTGACAGCACAACGCTGATTGCGCACGGCCCGCGAATTTCCGAGCTAAGCATGTGGGACCACAATGGCACGAGGCTGGACTACCAGTTGAATCCGACCTATGAGTGGGACTTTCCGCGCAACAGCTCTTTCAATCTGCTGGGCCTGTGGGAGCATGAGCGGTTGCGTCCGGTGGATTTTTCCACGCTGCCCACGAACCGCGATTATGCGCATGTGGTTGGCGGCGCGCAGCTCAACACGCAGTATTTTCCCTGGATCAACCTGAGCATGGAGATGGATTGGGGAACAGCAACAAATTTTGTCCCACGTACCGGGCCGCCGGTGCTGGGCTACCAGAATTCGGCAGCCATGCGCGGCGTGGTGCGCCCAACCAAAGGGCTGACAATTGAGAATACCTATCTCATGACGCGGCTGCTGGACCAGAACACCGGCCTGAATATCTTTAACAACCACATTCTCCGGTCAAAGTGGAATTATCAGTTCACCAAGGAATTTTCCCTACGCATGATTGGCCAGTACACAACCACGATTGCCAATCCGGGGCTTACCTCGCTGCAAACCACCAAAAATTTTAATGGCGACGTGCTGTTTACTTATCTTCTGAATCCCGGGACGGCGATTTACGTGGGTTATAACAGTGACTTGCAGAACATTGACCCGTCATTGCAACGGACCTGCGGCGGGCTGGCATGCTCTCCAGGAGAGAACTTTGACGGGCTGCTGCGCACGCGCAGTAATTTTTTGAATGATGGGCGGCAGATCTTTATCAAGATTTCGTATTTGTTCAGGTATTGAAGAATAGTATTTGGCAATTGGTAGTTGGTAGTTAGCATATGGCAGTTAGCGGCTGGCAATTAGCAGCTCGCCTTCAGCAGAGCTATAATTCGCGAAGCGGAGTTTGTGTTCTGTCCCTCCCAACTCTTTTCTGCATTGCTCCTTTCTGACATGGACGAGTTTTTGCTTCTGTAGTGCTCAAATTTCTCTTAAAATGCCCAAATTTTGTGCAACTCATCTTATATTCAGCTCACGTTGTGAGTTGAATCGAGCGACTGAGCTTATGCAGCTTAGGCAGCTAACTTAAAGGCAACCGCCTGAATCTAAGCGATTAGGATTCCATGTAAAGATAGATTAAGCTTCGGCGAAGAATTGTCTGGAAAGCACTCAAAAAGCAGAACTTTGCGGATAGGTTTGGGTTCTTATTGGGCAAGAGGTCAACCGTGACAGGGCCTGCAGCGAAGGGTTAGGGCTCGTTGAGGGCAAAATCGCTACAGAACGGTTTCAAAGAACGCGGCTGACAGAGTAGTTGAGGGAGGTCTCAAGTGCGTTATTTCAAATATTTAGCTCTTCTGGCTGTTCTGGTGGTACTGCCCGCTGTGCACTCGCAGGCACAAGTATCTTTCGGCATTCAGATTGGCCCGACGTACGGCGTTTACAATGCGCCGCCGGTTTGCGAATACGGGTTTTATCCCACATATCCGTTTGATTGTGCCCCATATGGCTATTGGGGGCCAAATTACTTTGTAGATGGCGTGTTCATTGGAGTGGGGCCATGGGCCAACTTCTATTACACGCATCCATCGTATTACCGGCCATTTTATTTCAACCATGGCTTTGGACGCGTAGGATTTGACCGGTTCCGCGGAGTAGAGAGATTCCGCGGCGATGACAGGTTCTATGATCGCGGCGGATACCGCAGCTTTGGGGAGAACCGTGGTTATTATGATCGCGGATACCGGGGCGAGGCGCGCAGTTATGGTGAGGCCAGAGGCTTCCATGAGAGCGGCAGGACTTATGCCGACTATGGCCATGGCTATAACAATAATTATCGCGGCAGTTACGGCGGTGGGAATGCGTATCGCGGCGGCAACTATGGCAACAGCTACCGTGGCGGCAACAATTATGGCAGCGGGTACCGTGGAGGCAGCTATTCCGGCGGCCATAATTATTCCAGCGGCAGCTACTCCGGTGGACACAGTTATTCGGGTGGCAGCTACTCTGGTGGTCATAGCTATTCTGGCGGCGGACATAGCTATTCTGGTGGCAGCTACTCTGGCGGTCACAACTACAGCGGTGGCAGCTCACATTCCAGTGGCGGCTCACATTATAGTGGTGGTGGCAGCTCACATGGTGGTGGCGGCAGCTATCACGGAAAGCGCTAAACAAATACGCTTATTGATTCAAAGCGGCTGGCGAACCTGCCAGCCGTTTTGCTTTTGCTAACCAGTATTTGGTAGTTAGTACCTGGTATTTGTCCAAGCTCATTTTGTAATGCACTCTTAGACCATGAGTTAAGTAAGTGGACTTCTGCTGTGCTGCGTTTCCGGTGCTATGATTTGTAGACACTTATGGCCACGGCAATTCGCTCCTACGCCAAAATCAATATTGGATTAAAAATCGGCCCCAAGCGGGAAGATGGCTTTCACGAGCTACGCACGATTTATCAGACGATTGAGCTGGCCGACATGGTGCGCGTGGACTTTCAGCGCGGCGTAGGCATTGACATTAATTGCAAAGACAATCGTGTTCCCAGCGATGAGAGCAATACCTGCTGGCGTGTGGCAGACCGTGTGTTGAAGGCACTGAAAACCCGCGGCAAGGTGAAGATCACGATTGAAAAAAACCTGCCGGTGCAGGGCGGACTGGGAGCAGCTTCATCGAATGCCGTAGCGACGATGATTGCCCTGGAAAAAGAGTTAAAGCGGCAGTTGTCGGCGGAAGACAGATTGCGCATTGCGGCGGAAGTAGGGTCAGACCTGCCATTATTTCTGATGGGCGGCACAGTGCTGGGAACGGGACGGGGAGAGCAGGTTTTTCCGCTACAAGACCTGCCAAGTTTTCACTGCGTGGTGGCGACTCCGGATGTGGGAGTTTCAACTCCTGTGGCATTCGCCGAATGGGACAAGAAATGGCCGGCGAAACTGTCCAGACACCATTTGACTGACCCTGATAGCTCGGATAGAATAAACACGTTCAGCAGAAGTGTGTACGAATGGCTGAATGGCAGTAATTTTTCCGCAACCGGTGTCCCTAGCCAAGGCTGGGACCGGGCCGAGGCACTGCTTCTCGACCTTGTCCGTACCGGGATTGAGAACGATTTCGAAAGCGTCGTTTTCCCTAAATATCCCGCAATACGTGAGGTCAAACGTGCGCTTGAGCGCTCCGGGGCGAAGTATGTGTCGCTTTCAGGGTCGGGTTCTGCCGTGTATGGGCTCTTTACAGACCAAGAAACAGCGACTCAAGCCGCGCGCCAGCTGAGTGAAAACGATGTTCCGGCTCAGGCCACAGTAACTTTGCCAAGAGCAAGATACTGGAGCGAGTTGTTTCCGGCGGCCAAGACCTATGAGATGGGCCGGGATGCAAAGATCGGGTGAGCGGGGAAGCAACTGCTTACCACGGATGAACACGGATTTTGAGGATTGTGATCGGGAAAAGCTGGGGGTGACAAAGGTATAAGTGCTTTGTTTTCCTAGTTGAAGTGTGAGGGGAGGGTACCCTCTCTAGCTGTAAGAGTTTGGGTATCTTGTTGGGTGCAATGTTTGGGCCGTCGACTAATGGTAGGTCAAGTGCCTTTGGAGCACTTTGTCTAGGTTCGAATCCTAGCGGCCCAGCCAGTTTTGAGATCGGGTGATCTGTTGATCGCCGTGATCGGGTGATCGAAAAAACAGTAAGTAAAAGCCGCAAGTGGAAACAGGTCCTATGCAGCAAACCAGCTCATACGGAGTGAACAAACCATGGCGACGATAGCGACAGCAACGGAAAAACCGGAGAAGAAACAAC
>DASRCD010000208.1:0-13129 GCA_035653315.1 Candidatus Angelobacter sp. | reverse complement strand
CAATTTCTTCACAGCGCCGCGGACAGTCTTTCTGATCCGTTTGTAAATGAGAATTTTGCTTTTTACGGCCAGTATCTCAATGGTGCCAAAGAACTTAAACCCCGATGGAAGCGCTGCGCCGAAGCCACCGATCAACTTTTGGGCGAGGCGTTGGGCAAAAAATACGTAGAGAAATATTTTTCGCCAGAAGCAAAAGCCCGCGCTCAAGAGATGGTGAAAAATATTCTCGCAGCCATGCATGACACCATTGAAGGCCTGGACTGGATGGGCCCGGAAACAAAGAAAAAGGCACTGGAGAAGCTTGCGACATTCAATCCCAAGATCGGCTACCCTGATAAATGGAAAGACTACAGCAGCATCAAAATGGACCGTAATTCGTATTGGAACAACCAGATGGCTGCGATTGAGTGGAACGTCAATGACGATCATGCGCAAATCGGCAAGCCGGTGGACCGCGGGCGATGGGGAATGACGCCTCCTACATCCAATGCTTATTACAATCCTCTGCTGAATGAAATCGTCTTCCCTGCCGGCATTCTGCAACCACCCTCATTCAGCGTAGAGAATGCTGACGCAATCAATTACGGTGGAATAGGCGTGGTGATTGGGCATGAGATCAGCCACGGCTTTGACGATCAGGGCGCACAGTTTGACGCGCAGGGACGCCTGGACAACTGGTGGACTGCCGAAGACCTTAAGCGCTTCCAGGAGAGGACTTCCTGTGTTGTGCGCCAGTTTGATGGCTACTTTATTGAACCCGGCATTCACCATAACGGCAAGCTGGTTTTAGGTGAAAGCATTGGCGACCTGGCTGGGGCAAAGATCGCCTTTCTTGCTTTCAAGAAAGCCGAGCAGGCAAAGCCGCAGCCAACCATTGATGGCTACACGCCCGAGCAGCAGTTCTTTATTTCCTGGGGCCAGTGGCGCGGCGATGAGATTCGCCCTGAAACTCAGCGCACCATGGTGCAGGGCGACCCGCATCCGATTGGGAAATACCGCGTGATTGGGCCGCTCTCAAACCTGCCGGAATTTAAGCAGGCATTTGGTTGCAAGGATGATGCTGCAATGGTCCGGCCGCCAGCCGATCGCTGTACAGTCTGGTAAACAACTTAAATACAAAATGCTTGTGAAAGGCCATGCCCTGCCCGCATGGCCGTTTCACTTTTCGCCGCTGCACTAGCGACGCTCATAAACCCAACTGTTGTATCCCTGCTGATAGCCGTTCAAATACGCCTCGCGATAGGCGTCTTTGTAGTAATTTCTGTTGCCGTAAGTGGGAATGTAGCCACGGTCGGCATGCTTGTAATTATCCCAGTGCGTGGGACGATTGCTGTGGCCGGTACGCCGGTCATAAGCGCCATCATTCAATCCATCCTGGTACCCGAACTCGCGTGCTGAGCGCAGATCGTATCCGCCGCCGTTATAGGCGTATCCACCGCGATAGCCGCCATCAATTTCACGAAAGCCGCGTTCATAACCTTCGCGGTAGGCCCGGCGATCATCGCCCCGCCAACCGTTGTCATTCGGATCAAAATGGTGCCGGTGTATCGCGTCCCAACGCCCTTGTCTATACCCATCGTTGAATGCCTGGCGGTCGTCATACCTGTATTGCACAGGAACTACGGCCTGCGCCGAAGCAAAAGTGGTTATGCCGGTCACCAGCGCCGCTCCGAACAACACTGCTCGCATGTATTTCATAAATTTTCCACCCTCCCGCTAATGCTTTTCTCTCTCTTTACCAGCATTAGTGATCAACTTCTGTTATGGGGAATAAACACAAGTACGTAAAGAAATACTCGCGAAGCTGGTAAAGTTCGGTAAGGAATTTGTAAGGATGGTTGTGAGTCAGCTTTTTCCGGAGGCCGACTTGCTTAGCGCGACCTCTTTAGCACGCTGAGCATAGCCTTCAACCTTTCGGGGCGATGCTGATTGAAAATGGTCCACCAGTTTTTTCACGTACACGGAAACAGGTGTGTACTTAATCCCTAATTCTTTTTTACTACGTGCATTGTCCAGGGATGACATCCATAAGCCGCTAAACGGTGAACAGTCCGGCAGGAGTCCTTCCTGTTTTAATTTCTCTCGCGGCACACGCTTCACTTTGAGCGGCTTTCCCATGAAATTTGCCAACATCTCCAGAAACTCGTCGAGCGTTTGCGTCTCATCCTGCCCAATGTTGTAAGCCGTTCCCTTGCTCTGCTCTTTGCCGAGCACACGCAGAATTGCCTGTACCACGTCTTCTCCATAGACATGCCTGACAGGCAGGCCTGGGCCTTCAGGAACCAGCAATGGGCTTCCATCCTGAATGCGCAGAAAATATCCGTAGATGCGATCATAGTGATCACGTTCACTGTTCACCATCGGGAGGCGAAGGCTGGTGAAAGGGAACTTTTGCTTTTCCCATGCCTGGGCAAATATGTCTTCCGCGGCGCGCTTATCTGCGCCATAAAGCCAGTTCTCATATTCTGAAACATTAGATTTAAGTGGCGCTGCCATCACCGGCCCGGCATAATCCTCTTCTTTAAAGGGACGCTGCACGCCTATTCGGACCAGGTAAACCTGTCCGGTGCTCAGGAAAATGTAACGTTCAATGCGCCCGGAAAAGAGTTCAACCACTGCTTGAGCTTCTGCGCCGGTATAAAGAGTGGTATCGATGACATGATCAAAATTCCTGCCGCCAATGGCTGCTTTTAGCTGGGCAGGATTCGTGCGATCACCGCGCAGCCGTTCAACTTCACGCGGCAAATCATCCAGTGTTTGTCCGCGATTAAAAACAGTGACTTGATGCCCTTGTTGAAGCAAAGCTTGAACAATGGAAGGGCCAAGATTCCGGGTACCGCCGATGACCAAGGAACGCATTGAGATATTTTAAACGTATCTCTACTCGGGGCAGCTATGGTGACACAGTGGTATAAAAAGCATTGTTACCTGTTCGCAGATCTTTACCGTAATAGACCACAATGCCTACACCCAGTACGCGCAATTTGGCTTGCGCCCCGGTATCAAACAACCACTTGCGGGAGCCCAGTTCAGGAGATGCGTCTGTGATTTTTGCAACGTCTAGAAATGGCCCGAGCTTTGCGGTTATATATCCATTGGTAAATACGTGCCGGTCGGTGTCCCAATTGGAAAGAACATAATTCCGGCCAAGGGGAGCGCTTCCCTTCTGTCCGTGGCGCGTACCAAGATGAGCGCGCAGCCATAAGTCATTATCACGTTCGCCGCCCAGCATCAGGAGTTCATCAAAGGGAATTTGTCCAAACGTTTTGCCGGCGCGCAAACGCCACCGGATTTCATAGTCATCCCCTTTGGCTTCGGGATACCAGTGAGTATCCAAGGAAGCTTGAAGCTTTTCTGAAGATTCACCCGCTCCTGACCACAACCGGGCCGTCTGAGAATTCAAGCTGCTGGCAATTGACAACCGCCTTTCCGGCGAGCGGAACAACGCATAATCAATTTCTGTTGTTTCTTTGAGTTGATAGCCTTCAGCGAGCAATGGCGGAGTGAGCGCCTGTAATGCAAGCACATTGCGAAAATCACGATGGGAAAACTCCACTCCTGAAGACCAGCCCAGGCGCGATCCAATCAAACGGCTTATGCTGGCATCCAGGCTTTCCCGCCGCAAATTTAAGGCTGCAAGGACAATGCTCGGGCCGGTAAATGAGGTCTGCACCGTCCAGTTCTCATTACGCAGGTCTGCGCCCACACGGTAATGCCACTTGGGATTTCCACCAAGGGGAGCAGAGATAGCGGCGGTTGCGCGGCGTTTATCCGGGTCCCACCGGAATAATGACGTCAAGTTAATGGCTGAGCCATGCAGGTTGTAATATTCGGGTGTAATTTCCTGAAAAAATATCCCTCCAAAAACGCGCAGCAAAGCACCGAGTCTCCCTTCTCCAAATCCGTTGCGTTCCTGCGCGCGGAAGACGATGTCGAAATTGCCATCAGGGCGTGCTGCCAGTTCAAAATGATAGCTTGGAAATATTCCCAGGCTACGGACACGGGCATCACTGGCGAGAAACTCGTCAAGCGTCAGGACGCTTGACGGGGCAAATGCAAAAGCGCGGTCCTGCAATACCGGGCGGATACGCAGAGGCGGCACGTTGCGAACTTCCGCAAGCTTCGGTTTGCCTGTGTGGTTCCAGTATTTCAGCGCGGCCTCAATATTGCCTTCAAGAAAGTAGATTGTGGCCAGAAATTCATTTGCGTAAGTGTCTTCAGGATCAAGTTGCAACGCCCGACGCAGAAAACGCTTTGCGTCATTGTTTCGTTTTTGCTTGAATGCAATACCGGCAAGTTCAATGGGGAACCGCTTATCTCGTGGCGCCAGACGGCTGCCGGTTGTTAAAGCGGAGCGCGACTCTTGCCAGCGCTGTTGATGAGCCAGAGCAACACCGTAATAAAAATTGAGATCGGCGGAGGTACGCGGAACATTCTGAAGCTGTTGTATCAGCTCCTGCCACTTTTCCTGCTCAAACAATTGCCTTGCGGTTGCGGCTGGATTTGTTTGCGCATGGCAGAACACGCAGCCATACGCTGTAAACAGTAGCAACAGAGCGCAAAGTTTTCTCGCGAAGATTTTTCTTCCTCAGGGGCTGAAGCCCGAATTGATTAGAATATGTTACGAAAAAACCGCGTCTCCGGCACAAGTGGACTAAATTCTGCGGCTACCCGGAGCAAAGCTTTTAAATTCCTTACTTGCCGCTACTCTGGCAGTGCCAGCAATGTCCAGTTCCCCACCGCGTTCCATTGTTTTTCAAAACTTGCGCGCTCCTGCTTGAGCAGTTTCCGTTGCGCTGCGTCATTCAGATAAACGATGTTCTGCCCTGAGTCAATTCCCACCACAACCACATAATGGAGCGAGCTTTCCAGGGCAGAAGGCTTCAACGCAACAATCAACGGGCGCCCTTTTTTCAAGTGCTGCTCAAAATCGCCCCATTTGCCATGAAACGCGAAGGTGCGAAAACGGTGTTCCTGAAAATAACGGTCCATGTCAGAAGCGCGAATGCCATGATCTTTGCTGGAATATAAGGCGCGCTGGATGGTAACGGCATCAGCACTAGAGTCGGCTGGCCTGTTTTGTTGCCCAAGCCAGTATTGCATCACCATGGCAATGGTGGCTGCGCCGCAACCATCTTTTTCCTGCCTGATGAATGGAACGTCAAGCCAGAGACCAGAGGTGGTTTCAGAAAAAATGAGGCCGCAGAGACAGATAATAAAGAAGAGTCTCTGCGGCAAATGTTGAAGCATGAAACAGTTCTTAACGTACTGCCACAATAATCAGTACGAGTACGGCAATGCCGAGAATGATCAGGATCAAATCACGTTCAGTAAGATTGCCGGCAGCAAAATCCGCCTGGGCTTTATCTGAACGTGCGGCCAGTTGGGCCAGTTCCTGATCATCAAGCGTGGAAACAGCCGTTTTCACCTGTTGTGGATCCATCTTTGCCGACTTTAGGGCTTTTTCCGCTGTGGGCGAAGACAACAGGTTTTGTACAGAATCAAGGTTGTGCTGTCGCGATTGCGAAGACGCTACAGCAGCGTTTTGCAGGTCTGTGGGACTGACCACGTGGCTCTGGGCGAGCGCTTCCGTGGGAACAATGAAGAGTGCAACCAAAACAACAGCAATGGCCATGCGAAGGCATTGCCGCAAATCAAATTGCATATTCGAACTCCTCCACTAATGTTCCGGCCAGAATCAAAGTATACATGACCAGCAGGAAGAGCCTGGTCATCGATTCCGCGCATATCCGCTACCCTGCAATACTGCCGGTAATCAATTATGCAGTGCCGCAAGCCTCGCTACTGGCCGGGAATGTATCGTCCTTCAATTGGAACAAGAAAGCAGGGGAGCAGTTGCCTGCTCCCCTGCCCCCTGAATACGAACTATACCTAGTTCGTTGAGTCTGATTTGGACGACACTCCGGCGGTTTCACTGCCTAACTGAAGAGAATATTTTTTACCGGAGAACCGAAGAGTACTAAGAGTACGGTCTCCATTGGACCCTTTTGTAAGCTCGGCTTCACTGTTCGACGCTGCGGTGTTCAGGTCCACCACTTGCGCCGATGTGGTTGTAATCACTTTCTTGCCTTGCATGATGCTGACCTGGACATTGGGGCCGGTGCCTTCCCATTTGGCGGTATATTCACCAGCGGGAATCTGCTTGCCGTTGACTTGCGCAGGCTCTGATATCTGGAAATTGCCTTTGTAATCACCACTGGCCGCAAATGCAGATGTGACGAGCGCCAGGCTAAAGATTGAAAGGAAAAATTTAGTAAATAAAGATTTCATGACCGCTCCTTCTTCCCCGAATAGCGTCGGGAACCGGTTGTGGGCGGCCAAATACAAGCTCAGGCCGAGCTTGAAATATTTGCAAAATATCTTACAATTCGCGTGTGGGTCAGGAGGCGCGCAAATGCGTGCTTCTTTTTTGCAGGGATTGTCTCGCCTGGGGCCGCCAAACCGTGGGCGTAACAATCCCTCAACCCCGTAATATTTTCTAATCCTTTAAAACAATTCCATCGAGCTGTTCAATTGTTCTATCTGCAATAACGATTCCAATTACAAAAAAGTTTCAAGCAAATGCTATGTTTGTTTTTTTAGACGGTTCTGTGAGAGATTGCGTTAGCTTCTGTCATCCCACGCATAAAGGTTTTTACAGCAGTCTTACTTCTCCTGACAATTCATCACACATTGGCTGTTCGAAAATGAAACTCGGGGTTCGAAAATGAACACCAGGCCATTTGAAAATTCACAATGTTCAGCTGGGATGCGCGTGGCAGCAAAAATCACTCCAATTGGGACGTGGGACGAATATTAAGGCTTTTAATGTGCGTCCAATGAAACCGTAATCTCACCCCAATAAAACGATATGCAGCGAATTTGATAGTGTTCTCCTCGAAACGGATGAGTTACACGAGGCACTATCTAAAGAGAACGTCAGTAAAGCATCGAGCAGTGCAATCGACTTTCGGGGGCATGGCAGCAAGCGCCAGCCAGGAGGAACCACGCCATGGAATTGTGTTATATGGTGAGCATCAGCGTATTGGAAGAGATTTTACAGTCAGAAGCAAAACCTGAAACCAAATACACCCTGCTGGCCGGCGACGAAACAGTGACTGTCGTTCATTACGGACCAGGCGGCCTCATTAATCAATTTGCATTCCCAATCATTTACAGAATCCCCGAAGTTCCGGAAAAAGAAGGCGTCATGATGCTGATGGTAGCCACGGAACGCAGCCGGGAATGGAACAGCTTTTGGCTTCCGTTGGAAACAAAGCTGTCGCATTGCTGCTCACTTAATACAGTTGCTTAGCAATATAAGCCGCAAGCCTACAGAGAAGCCGCGCATCGGCTGACTCTGCTTGCGGTTTAAATACCACATCGCATCTTATGAAAAGCAGCCTTCTTTGGCCTTCTTTGAGCTTTCAGGCAGCAGAAATCATGGGAACGCCTTATAAGGCCTGCAATCATCTCTGTGGAACAGATTATTTTTAGTTTAAATAAATTTGACTAAGGTACTTTCCCAATGTAGCATCAAGGTTCAGATGCACCATTTCAGCGTCAATCCGGCTTCCACCCGCAACATGGCCATGTGTTGCTGTATGTGTATGTGTACACGGGAGCGGCCGGTGCTGAGCAATTTTTCTTAAAGGAATACTCAGAATCATACCGGGGCCGCTCAAATGAGCGGCCTTTTAATTTTGGCTGCTCAACGGGAAGGGACGGCCTTTCTGGAAAAAGAGGAAGCATGCCAAAGCTAAAACAGCCAATCGCGATTTATTACGAACATCCTCACTGGTTCGTTCCATTGTTTAAAGAGTTGGAGCGCCGTGGAGTTCCTTTTGTCCGCATTGACGCGTCCCAACACCACTTTGATCCCGCGCAGTTGAATGGTGAAGGCGGATATTCACTGGTGTTCAACCGCATGAGCCCATCGGCTTATCGTCGTGGCCATGGGCAGGCAATCTTTTACACACTCTATTACCTGGACCATCTTGAGCAACGCGGCAAGCGCATTGTGAACGGCCAGAAGGCTTTTCGCTATGAGACCTCCAAGGCGCTGCAGCTTTCATTGCTGGAAGGTTTGCAACTTCCCTATCCCAAGAGCCGCGTAATCAATAACCCCGCTGACGCGGTAAAAGCAGCGGAAGGACTGCGCTTCCCCATTGTGGTAAAGCCGAACATTGGCGGCAGCGGCGCCGGCGTGGCAAAGTTTAATAGCTTGCAGGAATTGGAAGCAGGCGTGAAAGCCAATACGCTTGATCTTGGCCTGGATTCCACGGCGCTGGTACAGGAATTTATTCCCGCACGGGGCGGACATATTGTTCGCGTGGAAGTAGTGGGCGGAAAGTTTTTATACGGAATTAAAGTCCATCTCACCGGCGAAACTTTTGATCTTTGCCCCGCGGATATTTGCCGCACCACTGGCGGGCAGGAACTTGCCCGCGCTGCCTGCCCTGTAGACGCTCCCAAGACCGGCTTGAAAGTTGAAGGCTACACGCCGCCGGATGAAATTATCCAGCAGGTGGAGCGCATTATGCAGGAGGCGCATATTGAAGTGGGAGGCATTGAATACATCATTGATGATCGTGATGGAAAACTTTATTTCTATGACATCAATGCGCTGTCTAACTTTGTTGCCGACGGTCCGAAGGTTATAGGATTCGATCCCTTTGTGAGGCTTGTTGACTTCCTGGAAAAGGAGGCCGCGTAATGCGATACGGATATTGGCTTCCTGTTTTCGGCGGCTGGCTGCGTAATGTGGAAGACGAGCAGATGGAGACAAGCTGGTCTTATGTAAGCCGGCTGGCGCGTCGCAGTGAAGAGATTGGCTATGATCTCACGCTCATCGCTGAACTGAACCTGAATGACATTAAAGGGCCGGAAGAACCATCACTGGATGCATGGTCCACGGCAGCGGCGCTTGCTGCAGTCACGCACAGGCTGGAGTTGATGGTGGCCGTGCGACCGACGTTCCATAACCCTGCGCTGCTGGCCAAGCAGGCGGCGAACATTGACCACATTAGTAACGGCCGTGTCTCTTTGAACGTGGTCTCCTCATGGTGGGCGGAAGAAGCGCGCAAATTTGGCGTGCAATTTGACCAGCATGATGACCGCTATGCCCGCACCTCAGAATGGCTGGACGTGGTGGACAAAGCGTGGAAATACGACCACGTGAACTATGAAGGCAAATATTACAAGGTGCAGGATCTGGTGCTGCAGCCCAAGCCTGTATCGCGTCCGCGACCAGTTATCTATGCCGGAGGCGAATCAGAAGCAGCGAAAAACCTTATCGCGCAGAAATGCGATGCCTATGTGATGCACGGCGATCCGCCGGAAAAAATCCGGGCCAAGATCAATGACCTTTCCGCACGTCGTGAAAAATTTGGGCTGCCGCCGATGCAGTTTGGCGTAGCCGCCTATGCCATTGTTCGCGATTCTGAGCGGGAAGCTCAGGAGGAATTGCGCCGCATTACTGATGTCCAGCAGAATGCCGCTGGTTACCAGAACTATCAGCAATGGCTTGCCAACACGCAGTTGGAGCAGCGCATTTCACTGGAAGATTATTCAGTGTCGAATCGTGGCCTGCGTTCCGGGCTTGTGGGAACGCCGGAACAGGTAGCCGAGCGCGTGGCAGAATTTGAAGATGCCGGCGCTAACCTGCTGTTACTGCAATTCAGTCCGCAACTGGAAGAGATGGAGCGTTTTTCAAGGCAGGTCATCCGCGCAGGAGCCCGACAACTGGCCCGTGCGGTTTAAACAAGTTCGCGTCCCGCGAAACTGAGGATAATCGGCCGGTTAGCCACGCGATTGGCGCTGGCTGGCTGGTTTCTTCAGGCAACAGGCGAGCCTCATGCTCCTTCCCAGAGGCTTGCCTGTTATATTTTAGGGAAGATGGAATCGGGATTCTGCCGGTAACTGAGAATTTGAACAATTCTGATGAGTTCAGCGTGTTACTGCTGCGGTATGCACACGCGATCTCGCAAAGAGCTTTTGAACATCCACGAGTTTTACGGTCGTAAAATCTCTGGCAATCAAATCAGCTCCAGCATCTTTTAGCTTTCCTTCCCTTCCATTTGTGGCAATGGCAAGGCACTTCATTCCCGCCTTCTTTGCGGCCTGAACACCGGCAACAGCATCTTCGCAGACCATCAGGTTTTGTGGCGCAACAGACAAGCGCTCAGCAGCCAATAGAAACAAGGCCGGATCGGGCTTGCCGTTGGATACATCATCCCCCGTCACCACAGAACGGAAGCGTGGTTTCAAATCAAATTTTTCCAGCGATCCTTCTACACGTTTGCGGCTTCCTGAGCTTGCCACGGCGTATGGCATGCCTGCTGCGTCTAGTTGGTCCAGAAATTCAGCTATACCAGCAATCAGTTTCATCGCCCCGGCATGTGTCTGAAACAATTGTTCTTTTGCGGCGCCATACAACTTGATCTGCTCTGGAGTAAGCTCGCCCAGAAAACGCTGCAGAATATCTTCTCTTTTGGCGCCTTCCAGCACAAAGGAAAGATCTTCATCGCTTAAGGATTTGCCCACGGTTTCTAAAAACATGCGCCAGGCAAGCAGATGAACAGGATGGCTCTCTGCAATCACACCGTCAAAATCAAAAATCACGCCAGCTAACATGAGAGATAATCAACGTGAATGAGATGTTGCTGTTAAGAGAGAATGCTGCTGCCGTAACTTCCAGCGCCATGCGGATTCTATGATTTCACGCAATGAGGAGTGTTCCGGCCTCCAGCCCAGTTCCTGCATAATCCGTTTAGGGCTGGCGCACAAAATCGGCGGATCGCCTTCACGCGCTGCGCTCACCCGCAGAGGAATGGAGCGTCCAGTGACTTCCGCAGCAGCCTTGCATACTTCTCTCACTGAATGGCTTGTTCCCAGGCCGATATTATAGGCACGGAATCCAGAATGGTTTAATTTTTTCAGCGCGCAAATGTGCGCTTCTGCAATATCCAGCACGTGAACATAGTCCCGCATGCATGTGCCATCCGGTGTGTCATACTCATCGCCATATATATTGAACGTCTTGCGTTCGCCCGCCGCCGCTTGCAGCAGAAGAGGAATAATATGCGTCTCAGGCTCATGACGTTCGCCTAGTTCCGCCGTTGCGCCGGAAGCATTAAAATACCGGAGCGCCGTAACGCTCCAGCCATACGCCCGCGCATACCATTCCAGAATTCTTTCCAGGATCAGCTTGCTCTCTCCATAGGAATTCACTGGGTTCTTAGGATCATCTTCATCAATTGGCACGTGTTCAAGTGTTCCGTACACCGCCGCTGAAGAGGAAAACACAAAATTCTTGATTCCCGCAGCCCGCAACACTTCCAGCATGGTGATGCCTGAGGCAACATTCTGTTGAAAAAACATTCCCGGGTTCGTGACCGACTCCGGAATCAATGCCTTGGCCGCAAAATGAAACACCACGTCGAAGCTGATGTTGCTCAGCAATGACTGCATGGCCACGCAATTTCCAATGTCCAGCTTGAAGAAAGCCACCTTGGCAGGGATTGCGTCCTTGCAGCCCGTGGAAAGATCATCCACCACCGTTATGGAATGCCCTCTGCGCAGCAGTTCTGCGCAGCAAACCGAACCAACATACCCCGCACCGCCTGTGACCAGAATATTTGCCATCATTGCACCCTTGGTCCACGTACAACTCGCATTGGAGTCTTGATGAGAATTTTCAGGTCAAGCAGAAATGACCAGTTCTTTAGGTACCACAAATCCATGGCGGCCCTCCGTGCATAGCCGCCTTCATGCGTTCCCTCCAACTGCCAGGGCCCGGTTAAACCTGGTTTCATGCAATTAAAAATCCAGCCATAAACGCCAAACTTTTCGAGTTCGGCGGCAGTAATCATTCTTGGCCCAATCAGGCTCATCTCGCCTTTCAGCACGTTCCATAGCTGCGGCAATTCATCCAGCCCTGAGCGTCTAAGCCCCGTGCCCACTCGCGTAACACGCGGATCATGTTTTAGTTTGAAATGAATTTCGAATTTTTTGCGCAGGGCGGGGTTGCGCTCCAATACTTCATCCGCATCCACCCGCATAGTGCGCAGCTTGAATGCGTCAAATTCACCCTTTGGACCAATCACGCGGCGACGAAATAAAATCGGGCCCCCATCATGCAGCTTGATGCGCAGCGCCAGCACGGCAATCACAGGAGCACTCAAGAGCAGAAGAGTGGCGGAGACCGCCACATCCATTATTCTTTTTAAGGTACGGCTGCCGCGAGAGCGTGGAATGCGCTGATATTCAGTTCCGTGTTCCAGCCGTGCAGTAGCAGATACAGACACTTTCAGTCCCCGGCAATCGCAGTGGCCGTGCTATTCACTGCTTGCGAATACAAAGCCAGATCAGATTCAACCATCATCTCAACCAGCTCTTTGAATGATACTTCCGGCTTCCAGCCCAGAACCTTTCGGGCCTTGCTGGAATCGCCCCACAAGGTGCCTTCCTTGTCCGGACGGAGCAACGCCTCATCAATCTCCACATGCTTTTCCCAATCCAGCCCAACGCAGGAAAAAGCTGTTTGCAGAATGTCTTTTACGGTATGCGTAACACCGGTAGCGATAACAAAATCATCAGGCTGTGATTGTTGCAGCATGAGCCACATGGCGCGTACATAATCCCCGGCAAACCCCCAGTCGCGGCATCCATCCAGGTTTCCAATCTTTAATTTGTCGGCAAGCCCCAGCTTGATTCGCGCTACCTGCTGAGAGATCTTGCGCGTCACAAACTCCTCCCCGCGTCGCGGTGATTCATGATTAAAAGCGATGCAGGAGCACGCAAACAACCCGTAGCTTTCACGGTAGTTAATGGTTATATGATGAGCAAAGAGCTTTGCGGCCCCATAGGGATTTCTTGGGCGAAGTGGCGTAAGTTCATTTTGCGGGCCGGATTCCAGTTTGCCGAATATTTCCGCGCTTGAGGCTTGCAGGAACTTTGCCGCCGGAGCATGCCGGCGAATGGCCTCCATCACCCTCAATGCGCCCATGCCCGTTACCTCCATGGTCAGCAGCGGCTGGCTCCAGGAAAGCGGTACAAAGGTCTGTCCGGCAAGATTGTAAACTTCATCCGGCTTCACCTGTTGCAACATGCGGTCAAGTGAAACCTG